>MFLL01000009.1 GCA_001781335.1 Candidatus Kaiserbacteria bacterium RIFCSPHIGHO2_02_FULL_55_25
CAACATCCGATATTCTAACAACATCCGATATTCTAACGTTTTGCAAAACGTTTGAATGAAAATGGTGGATGAATGCGGTGCGGATGTTGGTCTCGATGAGGACGTCGGGCTCGTTGAATGCGAAGACGCGCACCGCCGCTTCTGTATAGGGCCCTATGCCGGTACATTTTAACAGGCCGGTCGGCTTGTTAAAATGTACTCTGTTTTTGGTGAGGATTTTTGCAGCATCGTGCAGATATTTTGCACGGCGGTTGTAGCCGAGCCCGCTCCACACTTTGAGCACGTCCGAAAGAGGGGCTTTTGCAAGTGCTTTTACCGTCGGAAATGCCCTGAGGAATTCTTTGTATTTCCCTATCACGCGCGGTACCTGCGTTTGCTGCAACATCATTTCGGAAACGAGAACGCGGTACGGATCTTTCGTCTTGCGCCACGGCAAGTCATGCCTTCCCTCTTTTTTCCAATATCTCCACACGGTTGAACGAAAAGCGTGCAAGCGTGCGGCATTTTCTCTGCGACGAACATCGCCTACCATCTGCCCGCCGTGCACTTCGTCCTTCGCCACTCTGAAATCAGGCATGGTTCAAAATCCGTGTTCGGCGGGAGAAAATGTCGCGCGCATCACAACTCGTACACAACATCTTTTCGCTCGACGACCACTTTCCATTTCATCCGCTTTGCGTACTTGTAGAGCTTTGCGTTTGGATTGAAACAGATCGGCTTTGCGACCATGTCGAGGATGGGGATATCGGTCTCAGTATCTCCCACGCCAATCGAGTGGTTTGGCGTCAGGTTTTCTTTTTCTATGGCACGCTTGAGAATGTTCGCCTTGTTCATGATGAGGTGCTCGTCACTGATCCCGCCGGTAAAGAGTTCTTGCGGGCCGATGTCGTACACGATGCCGTATGCCTTGTCGAAACCCATCTTCGGGCAAAATTTGTCGAGCACCGTCTTCGGCGAATGCGACACCGCGAGCAAGAAGTACCCCTTTGACTTCAGTTCCTTGAGAAGGTCACGCGTGTAGCGGTAGGTGCGCTTCCACTGTTCATCCACAAGCTCCTCTGCGGCATCTGCAAGTTCGCCATAGTGCACACCCTTGAGATGTGCACGAAATGCTTTCACAACCGCCTCGATGTATTCTTCATAATCTCCTTCGCGGTCGAGCCACTTCTGATGTTCTTTCTCGTACACCTTCTGCGCGTCGCCGGGAAATGCACCACGCTCAATGAGCTTGTCGACAAGCTGTATCAAAAGCGACGAGCGGAATATCGTCCCGTCTACATCGAATACCGCCACCCTTCGACCCTTCTCAGGGAAATCGCGCCGCTCTGTCATAGGGCTATCCTACCGCACTATCCCGAACTTGCGAGAACGACAAAACTGCCTATAGTGGCTAATAGTCCAGCTGCACCGAATGGGTGCAGACGGCTTAACGTCTTGGGAGCAACACCGAATGTGCGATAGAATCACAAATCTACCTCGCGCTGTCCGGAACCGCGTGGATTTGCCCTGCGGTAACTTCGTCTCGTTCGCGGAAATCGAGACACGATTCAGCGAGGTGCCGCGTGAACTGCGCGGACAGCTGAGCAAGCGGCTTCTCCAAGGAATTACGGATGAGGACCGCAAACGCCTCAGGAATTGGGCAGCGGTTCGGGTCAAGAAAGACAATATCCCCGACTCCATGCTACACCTGATGGTGTTCTACGTCATCGCCTTCGTTGCCAAGGTGCCGCAGATGCTCGAGGACACGCTCAATGCAATCCTCGGCAAGGGCACCATCGTCGGGACGATCGTGCCAGCGTAGGCGCGTTAAGTCCGGTCAACTTTCAAGGAAAGGGCGGCCCGACGGCCGCCCTTTAACATTTCCATATTACGGGTATTGTAGGGAGATGAAACGAAAGATACGAGTCGCGATTTTATTCGGCGGCAAATCCGCGGAACACGAAGTGTCCGTCAAATCCGCAAAGAATGTCGCCGATGCGATGGACAAGACTAAGTATGACGTCTCGCTTATCGGAATAGACAGGGCCGGACACTGGCTTCCTCCGCAAAAATCCGCCGCCTTACTCGGCGCTACGAGTGTACCGTCATCGGAAACGGGCATTGCACTCGCACCGGGAGAAAACGGCGAGATTATGGGGGCTGATGACCTGCGTGGACAGCGCATTGACGTCGTCTTTCCTATTTTGCACGGGCCGTTCGGCGAGGACGGTACCGTGCAGGGACTTCTGCGTCTTGCGAATGTCCCATTCGTCGGGGCGGGCGTACTCGGCTCGGCGGTCGGCATGGACAAACACGTGATGAAACGGCTTTTGCGTGATGCTGGGATCCCCATCGGCAAATTCCTAGTTTCAACGGAGGCGAGTCCCATTCCGTTCGCTCGCGCAAAAGAGGAGCTCGGATTGCCTATGTTCATCAAGCCCGCCAATCTGGGCTCTTCGGTCGGGATAAGCAAGGTGACGGACGAGGCAACGTACGACTTGGCCATCAAAGAAGCGTTTGAATTCGATACAAAAGTCATTATCGAAGAGTTCATCAAAGGGCGGGAAATCGAATGCTCCGTTCTCGGCAATGACAACCCCATCGCGTCGGTTCCGGGCGAGGTGCTCGTTCATAGCGAATTTTATTCTTACGAGGCAAAATATCTGGACGAGAATGGTGCATCGTTGCAAATCCCGGCTGACTTGCCGGCGGACACCGTCAAGCTTGTACAGGAAACGGCCGTGCGAACATTTAATGCCCTCTGCTGTGAGGGCATGGGACGCGTGGACAGTTTCCTGACAGAAGACGGCCGGGTCATCGTCAACGAGATTAATACGATACCGGGATTCACCAATATCAGTATGTACCCGAAGATGTGGGAAGCGTCCGGCATCTCTTATTCTCAGCTCATCGACAAACTTATCGAGCTTGCTATCGAACGGTTCGAATGGCAGCAGAAACTCAAAACAAGCAAGTAACTACTTTGCCTTCGGCCATCTGGTCGCCGCCTTTGGATAGAGTTTGGTGAGCGGATGATTGTCGCACTCGTGCGGACGGGCGGTACAGATGTAGCGGCCGTAGAGAACGAGGCCGTTGTTCACATATTTCCAATCTTTTTTCGGGACGAGCGCTTCGAGTTCTTTGGATATTTTCGTGAGGTCAGTACTGTCGACGAGCGAAAAACGATGGGCAAAGCGCTTCACATGAGTGTCGGTCGGTATCCCCTCCCAGATATCGTAGAGCTCGCCGAGCACGACATTGGCCGTTTTGTATGCGACACCGGGAAGTGTCACGAGTTCCGGCACTGTTTTCGGCACCTTGCCTTTGAAATCTTTTTCAATGACTCTCGCCGCCGCGATAATCGCCTTCGCCTTGTTGCGAAAAAATGAGACCGAAGAGATTTCATTCTCAAACGTTTTCGGATTCGCCCGCACGAAATCGCGCGGCGTTTTGTATTTCTTAAAGAGTATCTCCGTCACCTTGTTCACCTGTTTATCAGTCGTCTGCGCGGAAAGCATCACCGCGACGACCAGCTGGAACGGTGTCTTGTATTTCAATTCGGTTTTTGGCACGGGATACATCCTTTTGAGTGCCTGTACAATTTTTGCCGCTCGTTTTTTGCGTTCGGGGGTAACCGTCATGACGACATGGTACAGCAGAGATCCGACTTTGACATGGTAAAGCTCGCGTGGTAGAAAGCATTCAGAAAAGTGAGGGCAATCACATGAGACTAGATTCAATTGAGGCCTTTAAAGCAAGGCTTCTTGCGGTTCGGTGGGATGAGTCGATGCCATGCCCCGTAACCGCCCCGACGCCCAAACACCGGAAGATTCATACGATTCCGCTGGAAGTGCGGGCGAAGCTAGCCTGCGTCATGCAGGAACGTAGGCGCTCGAATGTGCGCATAAACTATCAATCGCCCCTGTACAGCAAGTTGTCGGATGTTGCGCGTAAAGAACTCAACTCGCTTGATACTACTGCGCCGGAGGAATATTTTCGACTTTCTGTCGAAATTGATTCGGTGTACGAGCAGGTTCTTGGCAGGCTCGGGCAAGAAGTCCGTGCAAGCCGGGGTGCAATCATAGAGCTGCATGAGAATTGGACCTTTAGCCAAACAACGCATCGGCACATACAGCGAACGTATGCGGCGAAGAAAAAGCACCGCGGCAAGGAAGCGCCAGCCTTGTCTAAGGGCGGACCGGTCCTGGACTACCGTGACATGTACCCAACGGAGCAGTGTGGCTTACAGCGGTACTACCGAGCGCACATGCTCCAAGACGCAACGCTCGAAGGATACCTTGCGCGTGCGCGCGAATCCAACAGAAACGCGCGCAACGCTTTGACAGCAGAAAGGGGCTAAGATGGCACGCAAACCAAATACGTTGGCGCGGCGATTGAGGGCGGCTTTGTGCGGGAAAGTCCCGCAGCGCTGTCCGTTCGCATCGAAGCCACATCGGAACGAGAAAACCTATCCGTTGCCGCCGGAATTGCGCGGGCTTGCCAAACTCAAGGCGAGGCTCGAAAAAGAGTACGACCGACTGCATTGGCGCAAGCGCACATTCCGGCACGTCGAAAGTATTCAGGCAGTGGAATGTACGCTGGTTGAATCTCTGCGGCAGGGACGACATTGTCCGAAAACAACGACATCAATTGAGCCTCACCGTAATTGGACATTCTCGGCATGGTGAACCGACGACACATGAATCGAAGAAACGGCGCGCCCAACGCGCCGTTTTGACTTTGTAATTATTGAATCGTTATCGGGATATTCAACGAATCGTCGTACTGGCGCATATCCGAGGGGTTGTCGCGCACGAGCACCAGTGTCGCGAGGCCGGAGTACGTACCGACCGATACCGCCGCCACAAACGGCACCTGCTCGCTCGTCATCCATTCACCTTGGGCCTGCGCAATGCCCTGCCCCACTTTGTTGTTGTCCGCATCACGAACCTCAATCGGAAATGAAGCCTCGAAGTACCAGTTGCCCGGCGCTTCGCCGAATACGGGAAATGTCTGCGATACGGCCTGACCTCGCAGAGGTGACGTAACAACGACCCGCTCGTGAAGCGGCTGATTTCCATTCGGTGTCGATGTTGCGACCACGGGTGCCTGAGCGGGAGCCGGAATAAGTATCAGCGCAAGAAGAAGTGCGACGATAATGACAAGCAGTAAAATAATTATGGTCCACGAAGCGCGTGTGTGCGTACAGTGCAGTATAGCCTAGCAGAGCGAGCGAAGTGAGAGCTTGCTCTCACTTCCGAGCGAGCGACGGATTAAGGAGCGGAGCGACTATAGCCGCACACAGGAAGAGTGCACAGCGGGCGGGCTTCTGGTAGTATTGCCAAAACTTGTATGGCGGCCAAAAAACGCAAGAATATCGTGGTTATCGGGGGCGGTACGGGCACCTTCACGGTGCTTTCTGGTCTCAAGAAATACCCCTACAACCTCGCGGCAATCGTCACCATGTCCGACGACGGCGGCTCCACAGGGACGCTTCGTGACGAGCTCGGGGTACTCCCGCCCGGCGACGTGCGACAATGCCTCGTCGCACTTTCTTCCTCCGACAAACTCATGCGCACGTTGATGAATTACCGCTTCGATAACGGCAAGCTCAAGGGGCACAGTTTCGGCAATCTTTTGCTTAGCGCGCTCGAAAAAATTACCGGCAGTTTCGACGAGGCGGTGGAAAAGGCGAGCGAGGTACTGCGCATCCGCGGGCGTGTCGTGCCCGCTACGCTCGACAAGGTGCATCTCATGGCACGTGTGGGAAAGCGCATCATCCGCGGCGAAGAAAAGATTCAGAGCTCGCATCTCAACGGCTCTCTCAATAAGCTGTGGCTCGAACCATCCGCGCGCGCGAATCCGAAAGCACTTTCCGCGATACGCGAAGCCGATTGCATCATCATCGGCCCCGGCAACCTTTATGCGAGCCTTATCCCGAATCTTCTGGTGCGCGGCATTCCGGAGGCCATCAGGAAGAGCAAGGCAAAGAAAATATTTATCTGCAATCTCATGACCAAAATGGAGCACACGCACGGCTGGAGCGTCGCCGATTACGTGCAGACCATAGAGAAATATCTCGGAGCTCCGCTGAATGTCGTCGTCTACAACAACAAGCGCCCTGATGCAAAGGTTTTGAAAAAATACGCAAGAGAGGGAGACACTCTCACGTGCTGGGAGACACTCCCCTCGCGGCCCACGCTCGTCGGCGCCAATCTTATGTCGCACCGCTCACACGCCACCAACAAAATCGGCACGCCCGCAAAAGAAAGCTCCCTCGTGCGTCACGACCCCTCGAAGCTCGCCGCTATCGTACTGCGCGTTCTCGACAATGAAGCTCCTCGCAGCAAAGCTGTGAGATATCTGCGGGATTCTTCGTAGCCGTCAACCCTACTTCGCTAAAGCTACGAAGGGTTCTCTCGCCTTCGTCCCCGTAGCCAGCTACGGGGTATTCGGCGTAGTAGAAGAAAAAGTAGCTTGCGCCCGCTCCGGTGCGTGTTATCATCGGCGCACAGCAAAATATCGTATCAAGAGTGTGGCGAGAGTTCCGGCTCTGTGACCCACCGGCAACCTGTCCCGAGACCTCTCAAAGGATAAGGTGCCCCATCCGGCCCTCACGGGAAGATGCTTTTGTCGAAAGAATCTCCCCATAGGGAGATATGTTGTTTGTGTGCATTTACTAGTCCCTATAACCTAATCCCTATTCCTATGTTCCATCTTTTGGAAAGGTACACGGTAGAAAGCGTCACATGCGGCCATCCCGACAAAACGTGCGACCAGATATCAGACGCGATACTCGACGCTCTGCTTGCGCAGGACCCCTTCAGCCGCGCAGGTATTGAGGTCTTCGGTAGTCACGGCACGCTCATGATAGGCGGCGAAGTAAAGACGAAGGCAAAAGTTGATTTCGAGAAAATCGCGCGCAAGGTGTACAAGGAAATCGGCTACAACGAGAAACTCGAGGTATTCGTGCGCGTTGCCCAGCAATCCCCCGACATCGCGATGGGAGTGGATACCGGCGGTGCCGGCGATCAGGGCATCATGTACGGATACGCGACCAACGAAACGAAAGAGATGCTCCCGCTCGGCGTGGTACTCGCGCACGCGCTCGCGCGCCGTCTCGAGAAACTGCGACGGGACGGAACACTGAAATGGCTGAAGCCCGACGGCAAGACGCAGGTGACTATTTCAAAAGGCAAAGTCATTACGGCACTCTGTTCGACACAACACGACAAAAAAGTCTCGCAGGAGGAAATACGGAAACAACTCATCAAACACCTCTTCACACCCGTCCTCGGCTCGCTGAAAAATATCGAGATACTCGTCAATCCGACGGGACGCTTCGTGCAGGGCGGTTTTGAAGCGGACGCAGGACTGACCGGCCGCAAAATCCAAGTCGACACCTACGGCGGCCTCATGCCGCATGGCGGCGGATGTTTCTCCGGCAAAGAACCGATGAAAGTCGACAGAAGCGCCGCATACATGTGCCGCTTCGTCGCCAAGAATCTGGTCGCGAACGGATACGCCAAGAAAGCGCTCGTCTCGGTCGCTTACGCAATAGGCCGCGCCGAGCCGGTAATGATAGAAGCGTTCGACGAAAAAGGTAAAAATCTGACTCGTATTGTGACGAAAAACTTCGACTTCCGCCCGCAGGCAATCATCGAACGCCTCGACCTGCGCCGGCCCATCTACCAAGAAACCGCCACCTACGGACACTTCGGCGTCGCCGGCCGCCCGTGGGAAAAGATCATAAAACTGAAATAGTGCACCGCATTACCCATCCCAATACTTCACGAGAGCGTGAAGTATTGGGATTTGGAATTGTTATTCCACGGTTACCGACTTGGCCAAGTTGCGCGGGCGGTCGACGTTGATGCCTTTTTGTTTCGCGAAGTGATACGCGAAGAGGTGGAGCGGTACGACCGAGAGTATCGGCGAAAGCATCTCTATCGTCTCGGGAATGTAGAGCACGTCGTTCACGGTCGACCTAATCTCGTCGTCGCCGTCAGTGGCAATGGCGATGACGGGCCCTTTGCGCGTCCGAATCTCCTGGATATTCGACATATTTTTCTCGTACACGCTGTCTGATGGCGCAAGAGCGATCGTCGGGAATTTCTCATCGATCATCGCGAGATGCCCGTGCTTCATCTCACCCGCTCCGCAAGCCTCTGCATGGATGTACGATGTCTCTTTCAGTTTGAGCGCGCCTTCGAATGCGGTCGCGAGATTGTATTTGCGGCCCATGAAAAGAAAGTCACGTGTGTTCGCGTACTTCTTTGCCACCTTCCGTATCTCGTCGCTCCGCTTCAACACCTCCTCTATCTTCCCGGGAAGTTCGCGAAGCGCTTGCGCTATCTCTTTGCCGCGCGCGACCGACATGCCTCTCTGGCGTCCGAGGAAGAGCGTCAGAAGCGCGAGCGCAGTGAGCTGTGAGACGTATGCCTTGGTCGACGCGACGCTTATCTCCGGTCCTGCATGTAAATAAATACCCGCGTCCGTCTCGCGTGCGATGGTAGAGCCGACAGTATTTACGATGCCGAGTGTGAGCGCGCCCCGACGCTTTCCTTCGCGGACAGCCTCGAGAGTGTCGGCGGTCTCGCCCGATTGCGACACCGCGATGACTGCGGTGCCCTCGTCGATGACGGGCGTCCGATAGCGGAATTCCGAACCAATATCGACTTCCGTCGGGATGCGCGCATTCTCTTCGAGCATATACTCCCCCGCCATCGCGGCATATGAGGCGGTGCCGCAGGCGACAATGATGACGCGTCGTATACCGCGAAGCTTCTCCGCGACCGACTCGAGTCCGCCGAGCTTTGCGAGCCCGTCTGTGTCGATGATGCGACCACGCGAAGTGTTTCGCACGGCATCCGGCTCCTCCATTATCTCTTTGAGCATGAAGTGGTCGTAGCCGTTACGCTGAGCGGCCTCGGCATTCCAGTCGACCTGTTCCGCTGCACGGGAGACGGACTCGCCCCCTATCTTCGTGATGGTATGACCTTCCGGGGTTATGACCGCGACCTCGCCGTCCTCAAGAAAAACGATTTGCCGCGTATGGCGGAGAATTGGAGACGCGTCGGATGCGATGAAGTTCTCGTGCTCCCCGAGCCCGAGCACGACCGGCGCGCCCATGCGCGCACCGATAATGCGCGCCGGGTCGTGTTTGTATTGGATGGCAATGCCGTATGTGCCCTTCACTTCTTTGAGCGCCGCAACGGCCGCCTTCTCGAAAATATTTTCAGGCTCTTGCCCTTCGGAGCCTTGGCGAAGTAGGGTCAGATGCTCCTCGACGAGGTGCGTGAGCACTTCCGTGTCGGTGGACGAAACGAATGTGTGCCCCGCCGCCTCCAGTCTTTTCCGCAACTCCTTGTGATTCTCCACGATGCCGTTGTGCACGACCCACACGTCTCCCGTGCAATCTGTGTGGGGATGTGCGTTGCCTTCCGTCGGCTCGCCGTGTGTCGCCCAGCGCAGGTGCGCGATACCGCTCGTGCCGAAAAATCCGGGCGGCATTTTGCGCCGCAGATGCGACACCGCGCCGACCGACTTCACACTCCCCGATTGCGGCGTGTAAATGCCGGCGGAGTCATAGCCGCGGTACTCAAGCGACGTGAGTCCGTCGAGCAATATTTCGCCCGCATTTCTCTCTCCCGTATACGCGAAAATACCGCACATAGCGGCACTCTATCACGCCTGTCTCAACGCCTAAAGACGCGCCGCAATAATCATGCGTCGGGGTATGCCTTTTTTATATCTTGAGCCAGGTATCCGTTCCACATTGCCCCCGTAGCGGTCATGACCACGTCCGCACCCGCATCACGGTATTCTTTGAAATCTTTCGGGACCGTCACACCGCCGCATCCGATGATGGTGTATTTCATGCCCAACTCTTCGCGGAGCGACGCGAGACGCTTCACCATGTCGAGCCCCGCCCACTTCACCGCATGGCCGCAGATGCCGCTTTTCACGCGATGCGCGCCCGGAAGAGCCTGCGTGCCGTCGGGGTTCACGACCGGTGCGGGAATCGTGTTGATTGCGGAAAAGCCGTCGACGATATTCCCGACCTCCTGCACAAGCTCGCGGAGCTCGGCCTCGCCGAAATATGCGATTTTTACCACAAGCGGGGTGTCGCCTATTGCGTCCTTGATGGCGGTAGCGACGACCCTCACTTTGGGCACATCAAAACAAAGCAGCTGCGCGGCGCCTTCATTGGGGCAGCTGAAATTCGCCTCGACGACCTTCACTCCGGCTTCTTTGAGCATCTCCATGCCATGTACCCAATCCTGCACATAGTCCTCGCTCGAAAATCCTTCCCATTTCGTACCCTCAAAACTGCACATGACGAGTTGGCCGTCGCGTGCGTGCGCGACCGCGTCTTTCAGGTCTTTCATCCACACCTCGGGCTCGTACGAAGGGTTGCCGAAAGAATTGGTGATGGAAAGCGGTTCTTTGTAGTTGTGGCGCACGACGATAGGCTTCTGCGCCATCTCTAGCGAGAGCTCCGCCTGAATGTCGGCGCTCAAGACGTTGGGCCAATCGTTGCAGACGCGGTAATGCGAACGTACCGTTTTATGCACCGGAATATCGAATCCCTTGTCGAGTGCGGCTTTCACATATGTTCCGTTGAGAAGCGGGCCCGCGGGAATACCTAGCGGATAGTCGATAGCGTGCCCGAAAAAAGAAAAACGCGGCTTACCGCTTCCGGTAACTACTTCGCCGTCGGCGAAGTCGTTGAACGGCCCTTGTTCCCAATTCTCGTAATATGTTTTTGTGGGGTCAAAAAACGGCGCCCGTAACATGGGGCAATCGTAGCGGGAAAATCCGGGCAACACAAGGCGTGCCGCAAGAATACCGGAATACCTATTGCGCGGGAATCGGGGTCGGGGTCAGTTCGACCGCTGTGCTTGAGTACGGCTCGTCAGGCGAAACATAGACCTCCGAGCTCTCTCTGCCGACGGCCTGATTGTGCCGCACTGCAAGGTACGAGAACGCCGCAAGCAAAACGACGATTGCGAATATTGCGAGTGACTGCTGGTGCTTTGGCATGCTTCGAGTATACACTGTCCGTCCGGGCCCGAAGAACCCCCTCCGCTACAGTTATTTCATCTTCACGCCTTTGAATGTGCGGCCCTTCCTGGCCATCTGGTCGACGAAACGCCCCGTCTTGTTATCAACTTTCGTCCAGCGCTTGTTGCGCGGAGAGAGCACTTGCGAGCGCTTGCTTACCTCGCCCGTGCGTCCGCGGCCCTTTTTGCCGTTCTTCGCCATATGCAAAAATTGTACCATCGTACGCTGCCGCTCAAAGCAAGTTATTCACTATCGAACCTTCGTGAACAAGAGGATATTGCCACGCCCGAGATACGTCATCGTGAGCGAAGTCTCCGTCAAGCTATTGACGCCGAAGTACATAACCTCCGATTGCGGGAACGTGACCTTGAGCACCGTCACTCCGGTGAGTGATTCGAGAGGCACCGCACCAAGCGCACCGGCCGGCTCCTTGAGCGGGTCTACGGTGGTGTAGGTGCCCGTCACGGTAGCGGAGGCATCGCCCTCATACGCATCGGTGACCGTACCGTCGGCGTTGAACGTGCGAGTAAATTTCGCATCGTCGGTGCTCTTCCACGTGCCCGTCATGAGCGGGTCAACTGCAGAAGATTCGCCTGACGCCGGCACCTGCTGATCCGGCCCTGCCTGTTGTGCGGACTGACCGTTGCTATACCAATACGTGGCCCCTGCAAGCAGAATGATAACAATCACTACCCAAAGTGTTTTCGAATTCATATGAAGACATCTAGCTTGTATGACACCATGATAGATGCTTCTTGCGGGAGCGCAAGCTCACTTTTTCGAGGCTGTTTTCAAATACGCAAGAACTTCATCGTCGGTAACTTGCTCGAAACGCTCATATGCCTGACCGACCGCGTAGAATCCGGCGGGGCTTGTGAGACAGACTATGTCGTCGGCTTCGCCCGCCAATTCTTTTTCGGAGCGGCCGATGCAAACAGGTGCGGCAAAGACAAGACGCACTTTCGGATACCTTGCCCGCGCCGCGCGAAGCGCGGCGCGGGCCGTGAGCCCCGTCGCAACACCGTCATCGACGACCACGACCGTTTTCGGAATGAAGCCGGCGGAGAACGAGCCACTGCGGTAGGCGTTGATGCGTCGGGTCAATTCTTTTCTCTCCGCAGCAATCGTCCCTTCGACTGCAAGCCGCGAAACAGATGCGCTTTTCATCGCGTCATCGTCGAGAATAACAACATCGTGCGGTGCTATCGCTCCCACGGCCCATTCGGGATTGAAGGGTGCACCAATCTTGCGTGCGACTAGCGTGTCGAGAGGTGCCTTGAGTGCCCGTGCGACCTCCCGTCCCACGGGAACGCCGCCGCGAGGTAACGCGAGAACCAGTGGTCGCGTATATGCGTGTTTCAGAAGCTTTTCGGCCAACTGACGCCCCGCATCCGCCCTATCCGCGAATGTCATATACCCCCAGTATAGACCCGCTAGCGGCGCGCCTTAGTGCGGTCATTCTCGGTGAGCTGCTGCTTGCGTAGGCGCACGCTCTCCGGCGTAATTTCGAGATATTCATCTTCGGCCATGACTTCGAGCCCGCGCTCGATGGTGAGCTCAAACGGCGGGATGAGATTGAGTGCTTCGTCGGTCCCCTTGGAGCGCATGTTGGTGAGCTGTTTGCCTTTGGTCGGGTTCACGGTCATTTCTTCGCCTTTTGAAGTGTTGCCTATCACCTGTCCCTCGTACACTTCGGTAGCGGGATTGATGTAGAGCACGCCGCGGTCCTGCAGATTCCACAGTGAGAAACCAAGCGCCTTGCCGCCAGCCATCGATATCATCGAGCCCACCTGCTTTTTCTTTATTTCACCGGCATACTCTTTGAACCCGATGACACGCGAAGAAAGGATGCCTTCCCCTTTGGTATCGAGGACGAACGCGTTTTTGTAGCCGAGCAATCCGCGCGTCGGGCCTTCGAAAATGAGGCGCACCTGATTCTGGTGGACCTTGAGGTCCTTCATGACGAATTTGCGGGTTCCCAAGCGCTCGATGACAACCCCCTGATAGGTGTCCGGCGTATCTACGACGACTTCTTCGTACGGCTCAAGTTTTTGGCCGTTTTCCTCGCGTATGATGACCTGCGGCTGCGAGACCTGCATTTCATACCCTTCGCGGCGCATGTTTTCAAGAAGAATGGCGATGTGCAATTCTCCGCGGCCGGAGACTTTGAACCATTCGCCGCTGGTGAGGTCGACGCGCAGGCCGACGTTGATTTCGAGCTCGCGCTCGAGACGGTCGCGTATCTGGCGCGATGTGACGAATTTGCCTTCGCGACCTGCAAAGGGAGAATTGTTGACGAGGAAATTGAGTGTGATGGTCGGTTCGTCGATGGCGATTGCCGGCAGTGGCGCCTGATCGGCGTCGTGCGTAATCGTCTCGCCGATGAAAATGTCAGGGAAACCGGCGACGAGTGCGATGTCACCCGCGACCACTTCTTCCGTATCGACTCTTTGCAGACCTTTGAAAGTAAACATTTTTGTGATTTTGCCTTCGCGTGTTTCGCCCGTCGGCTTTTTGACGAACGCGCGCTCACCTGTTTTCATAACGCCTTCGTACACACGCACGACGGCGAGACGGCCGAGGAAGTTGTCATAGCCGAGATTGAAGGGCTGTGCGCGCAGCGCCGCAGCGGCGGAAGCTTGGGTCGAGGCGGGCGGCACATGCGCGAGAATGGTTTCCAAGAGCGGCGTGAGGTCGGATGATTCGCCCGCCGCCGCCAAGGCTTCGGCGGACAGGTCCGTAAGTTTCGTTGATGCAATCCCCCGTTTCCCGATCGCATAGACTACGGGAAAATCCGCCTGCTCGTCGGAGGCACCGAGCTCGAGGAAAAGTTCGAGCACTTGGTCCACACTGCGCGCGGGGTCGGCGGCGGGCTTGTCGATTTTGTTGATGACGACGATGGGCTTGATACCGAGTTCGAGCGATTTCTTGAGTACGAAGCGTGTCTGCGGCATCGGACCTTCCTGCGCGTCGACGACGAGCAAGACGGAGTCGATGGAGCGCAGTACGCGCTCGACCTCGGAGCCGAAGTCCGCGTGGCCGGGGGTATCCACGAGATTTATCTTCGTGTCTTTGTAGAAAATGGCGGCATTTTTGGAATAAATGGTGATGCCGCGTTCGCGCTCGAGCGCGTTTGAGTCCATTGAGACACCCTCCTCGGCCACACCCGTCTGCCGCAAAAGCGCATCGGTAAGAGTCGTCTTACCGTGGTCGACGTGCGCGATGATAGCTATATTGCGGATTTCCATAGTTTTAAAGCAAAATGCCTCGGCGACGCGAGGCATCGTTGCTCTATTATGGCTTAACGTAAGCCCGAAGTCAACTGTTTACAGTTGCGAATCGATTGCGTCGGTAAACGTCTTCAGGTCAACCGCTCCCGGAATAAGAGTTTTCCCCGTGATGAATCCGGGTGTGCCCTGAATGCCAAAGCTTGTACCTTCAGCGCGGTCGGCATCTATCTTTGCCTGATACGCGGCTGTATTTGCCGCGACATTCGCCTTCACCTTGTTTGCGTCCATACCAGGAATGGTACCGATGAGTGCGAGGATGCTTGCCGCATCGCCGAATCCGCCGTGCTCTTCGTCCTGCGCCTTATACATCGCTTCCCGCCATTCGAAATACTTCGACGGGTACAGTGCCCATACTGCGCGACCATAGAGTGCCGCCGTGGTGGAGTCCTCGCTTAAGAATGCATAGTCCTTGAACACGATCTTGAGTTTGCCGGTGTCGACATACTCTTTGACGAGAGTCGGTATGGACGGTGCGACGTTGATGCCCTGCACGCCGCCGATTTCTACCGCTTTGCAGAACGGACACTGAAAGTCGGACCAGAGCACGAGCGTGACCGGAGCATTCGCTTTGCCTATGTACGGATCGCCTTCGGTTTTCACATCTTTGATGTCAACGGCGACCTGCGGCGGTTGCTCACCTCCGGTGTTTCCCCCGCTCTTCGAGAGGCCCACCATGACGAACGCGCCGATGACAACGCCGGCTATAATAATTGCTACCGGAATATAAAGTTTCGAATAATCCTGCACAGATGTTGTTGGTTCCATAATCAGACTATTCTACACTATTTCTGCTGACTGCAAGCGAGTGCGGCGATGGCGTCAGGAACATCGCGCAGCAACGTTCAAAGTGTAATGACATACGGCAGTAGTGATAGGCGTCACGCTGGCACTTTCTCGTCGTTCCTGACACCATCGCCGCCGAGCGCCCCTTTACTGCTTCACCCCCTTCAGCACATTCCAGATATTCGGGTCCTGCCCGCCGTCGAGTTTGAAGATGGCAATACCGCGCACGCCGAGCTTCTTTGCGAGCGCGATTTTTTGCGCGATGGAGGCGGCATCGGGCCAATCGACGAGGTTAAACGTGAGATGCGAGTTATAGGTATCGGCGTACACGCTCGCGGCGGTCGCAGCCAAGAGCGCCGAGGCGCCGGAGACTGGTGCGGTCGGCGTCGTTACGGGTGTATAGGTGAAAAACATCTCGCCTGCGGTATTCCTGCTCGGCGTCACGCCGTACTGCGCCGCGAGCGGCCACGCATAACCGGGATTAAACGTCCACAATATTTTGTATGCGTACTGATTCTGCGCGTAAACGGTCACCTCGTACTCATAGCCGTAGGTCGGCACGCCGATGACGAGTTTGCTTTTCTTGATGTCTTTTGAGATGAGCTTGATGACCTTCTCGACCCATACCGGGTCGGCGACCGGCGCGTATATCTGCGAGGACGAAGCCGCCTGCGAAGCAAGCCGCTGGTCTATTCCCTGTTGGTCGTACGCCATAATGCGAACGCGGTCGCAGTATTTGTTGATGGCGACGAAATCATTGGCGTATGTGGTCGCATCAGCCGGTATGTCGGTCCCGTAGTAGCGCGACTCAAGCGGCGTGCGGGATTCGATGGTGCACATCACCCATTTGTTGCCCATGCGCTGATAGAGCCCCTTGAGGAACGTCGCGAAGTACGCTTTGTCCTCGGCTTTCTTGCCCTCGAAATCGATATCAATGCCGTCGAAATTGTTATCTTTGACGAGTTTTGTGATGCGGTCTTCCAGCGCGATGCGTGACGTACTGTTGCTCAAAAGCTTGTGGAGAAGCTCGCCGTTGCTCGTCATAATGGTGGGAATCACACGCACCTTTTTTGCTTTCGCCGCCGCGATGAAGCTTTTCCACGGCTCCTCGTCGAGCTTGCCGTTGTCGAGGAACGTGCCGTCGCTCTTGAGCGTGTATACGAACGGATTCACCTCGGTAAGCTTGTCGAGGTGCGGCAATACATTGGCCGTCGAGGTGGCCGAGCGCCAGTACGGCATCCAGCCGGAAATCTCGAAGCTCGTCGCAGCCGACGTGGCGACGGGCACGAGAAACGCTCCGGTGACGAGCGCAAATGAAAGCATGGAGAAAAAGCGTTTCATATCCTGATTGTATACGAGACGGCCCACGCGGCAAAATATTTCTCTACGGGCGCTTCATGGTGAGTTCATGAGAAATTCCCGGTGTTGTATACTGGGCGCATGACACCGACGGCGAAGCTCAATAACGGCGTGGAAATTCCTGTCGTCGGACTCGGCACGTCGCAGATGAAGACTCCGGCTGAAACCGTCGAAGTGATAAAGACAGCGCTCAAAGTCGGCTACCGGCTTATTGATACGGCGACGATGTACGGCAACGAAGAGCCGGTGGGCCAAGGCATTCGCGAGAGCGGCATACCGCGCGAAGAAGTCACCGTCACGACCAAGCTCTGGCCAGATGATTTCGGCGACCCGCAAGGGGCGTTTGCCGCAAGTCTTGCCCGACTCGGGCTCGACTACGTCGACATCTATCTCGTGCACTGGCCGCGCGGCTACACACCACCGGTGTGGAAGGCACTCGAAGGTTTTGTAAAAGACGGCCGCGCCAAAACCATCGGCATCAGCAATTTCTCTATCGAGGAAACTGAAGGCGTGCTCTCATACTGCGAAATACCGCCCGCACTCAATCAGGTGCAATTCAATCCGTTCTGCTACGACGCGGCGCTTTTGGAGTATTCAAAGTCGAAGAACATCGTGCTTCAGGCATATCGCCCGCTCACCCGCGGCGAGCGCATCGGCGACGAAGCGGTCGTCGCACTTGCCAAGAAACACGGCAAGTCTTCCGCCCAAATTCTCATCCGTTGGAATCTTGAGCACGGGGTCATCGCGATACCCAAGAGCACGCACGAGGAGCGGCTGAAGGAGAATCTTGACGTATTCGATTTCTCGCTAAGCGAAGAAGATG
The DNA here is from genome assembly GCA_001781335.1 of Candidatus Kaiserbacteria bacterium RIFCSPHIGHO2_02_FULL_55_25. Taxonomy (GTDB): domain Bacteria; phylum Patescibacteriota; class Minisyncoccia; order Phycocordibacterales; family UBA2100; genus UBA10103. The sequence goes on from MFLL01000009.1 coordinate 17,302, forward strand.
TACGTTCACTCGACGCATTGGCTGAAGTTTAGTTTACGGCGGAGGGAGTGCTGGTAGGCGTACTGACCGTGCGTTCGGTGCCTTTCGCGGAGTAGAGCACAAGACCGTAACTGGCAAGTATCGCGATGACAATCACTGCAACGACAGACAATAAGGCGCGACCCATGACTGCATTGTATCCGCCTTTTAGTACCACGTAGTCGAGCCGTCGCTCGTGATGGGGATTACATCACCGAGGTATTTGGGTACGCGGCGGGTAAACAGATTGAGGAGCGCTTTCCCCGACGCCGGAATCTCGCGCAGGTATACGCCCGCAGTGCCTTCCCCCGCGGCGACATAGCCATACGCCTCGACTCCGAGATGCCGCGCGACGAAGAGCGCACGCGGCAGATGGAAATCCTGCGTCACGATAATGACCGAGTCCGCCTGAAACACGTCGCGCGTGCGGTACATGCTCGAGTATGTGTCGAACCCTGCGTGGTCGAGAAAAATGTCTCCCGCGGGGATGCCCGCGTCGAGAAGATACTTTCTCACGGGCGTGACCTCGTCGTACGAAAGTGCGCCGTTGTCGCCGGTCACGAGAATCTTCTCCACCTTGCCGGACTTGTAGAGAGTCACCGCGCCGTCGGCCCGCGCCTTGAGAACGGGCGACGGCGCTCCGCGCACGACCGAAGCCCCCAGAACGAGCGCCACTTGGCTCTGCGGTATGTCGGCGACGGACGTGTATGTAAAAGGCCTCATCGCAAGCCGTATGCCGACCGCCGTAAGGCCGGCGAGAACCGCGACAACGGCGATACCGATAGCCGCCCGCCGTGTATATGCGCGCACGCTTTGCATGGCAATAGTATGCACCGCAGTGCTCCTTGGTGAAAGCCTCGCTCCTTACCGCGTTCAGCGAGCGTGGCCGCACTCTTTTTCCGGCTTCGAAGGCGCGTCGGCGCCGAGACCGAGCGCTGCGGTAGCCGCCGCCCAAGTAACTTATCTGGGCGACGGGAAAAGAGTGCGGCCACCGAGTACGCTTTTACAGCGTCACCGTAAACGTAAGCTGGCCCGTCTGTCCGAGTGTATTCTGCACATAGACCTGATACTGGCCTGGCGTCACCTGTTGCGCATACGCCGCGCAGTACATGCCGCTCGTCAACACATCGCACGGCGAGAGATACGCGGGGATGGTGTAGTAAATCTGCGAACCGTTCTGCGAAACGACGTGCTGTGTCCCGCCGATGCCGAAGTGCACAGTGTTGTCGTAGGTCGTGAAGCCGCTTCCCTGCAGGATGACCTGCGTACCGACGCGACCCGAGCTCGGCGCTATCGAGGTGAGCGTGATTTGTCCGCTGCCGGAACCGGAGACCACGACCGTCGCGGTCGCGGTATTGCTCTTTCCGCTGAGATTGGAGACGGTAAACGTCACCGTGTACGTACCGCTTGTCGCGTAGGAGTGCGTGAAGGTGAAGGTCTGGTTGCCCGTGTAATTGGTGTTCTGCGGCGCAGACGCGGAGTACCCGTACATGCCTTCATCGCCCCAGCGCACCGATACATTTGTGTACGTGCTCTGGCCGGTCAGAATGTTGAGCGTCCATGTACCGGTGACACCCGTCGAGAGCGTCGAAGGACCGGAGACGTTGCTGATGGTCGGAGCATTGGTCCCGCCGAGCGCGTTTACCGTGAACGGAAGCGTGTTGCTCGTGTAGCCGGAGGCGTTCGTCACCGAGACGGGGTATGTGCCGAGACCGACGGGAATGTTGTTGTAACCGGTCATGTTCGCGGGAACCGCGAAGGAAATCGCGCGGCCATCCTGTGAACCGATGTTGGCGATGATGCCGTTGCCGAAGCGCACGGTGTTGCCGCTCGTAGTGAAGCCCGAGCCGTAGACGGTCACCTGCGAGCCGACCGCGCCGTTGTCGGGCGAGAGGGATGTGATGGCGAGCTGCGCGTTCGGGCACGGAATACCGTACATGCCACATCCGCCGCAATTGCCATAGCCGGTATTGTACGGGTACACACAGCCGCTGCCGCCCGTGAAGTTGATGACGTTGAGCTGGAGCGAGTTGCTCGCGCCGCGCGAGTTGGCGACATACACCATCACCAAGCCGCTCACGTTTTGCGGAACGACAAACGAGAGTGAACTGCCCGAGTACGACGCGATGCCGGTAACCGGCGTCGAGCCGACGAAGACCGTGTTGTTGTTGTAATCGAATCCTCTGCCGGAAATCGTGACCGACGCGCCCGTGACGGCCGAGGTTACGCTAAGGGTATCAATGTGCACCGCGCCGGTGACCGGATAGTTGTACGGGTAATTGTATCCGTAGTTGTAATTGTAGTTGTAAGAGAATGGGGTCGTGTACGGGTAATTGCTTGCACCGCAGTTCCCTATCGCAGAGCGCGTCGCGCTGTCCGCGATACCCGTCTGCACCAAGCCGCGCTGGCTCTGAAAATTGCGCACCGCCGCTTGAGTCGCTGCCCCGAAGTAGCCCGTTATCATCCACGAGCCGGAGCCGGGATAATTTTGCGCCACAAGGAAACTCTGGAGCGAAGTCACGTCGCTACCGCGCATGCCCACCGTGAGGTCGCGGTTGAGTGTCACACAGCCGGTACTATTGGAATAGGCGGCCGGAGTATAGGGCGGGTAATAGGTCTGACCTACTGCTTGTGCGGACACGACGGAGGCCGCAAAGAGCGAGACAGAGAGGGACAAAAGCGCGACTGCGGAAACGAGTGACTTGTTCATACAATTGGTTAACTTGTGGCTTAAGGTATGGCTCTATATCAAGGTTTCGCCTTGACGGGCTGATAAATTCAATGGCTAATACGGCTACCTTACCCCTACAGGCCAAAAAAGGCAAGCACCGGCGAAAACAGGTATTTTGAGGTAAAAACAACCGAAGATCAGGTGATGCGCTCAAACGAAGACGGTCGAAATATTGCGCAGCTCTTTGCGCAGCCGTTTGTGGCCGGGCACACAGCGTTCCACGTGCCGCCAGAACTCCGCCGAGTGGTTGAGCTCCAGCAAGTGGCACATCTCATGCACAATGACGTATTCGGCGAGATGCGCCGGCAGCGCCGCGATGCGGTAATTGAAGCTCAGGTCGCCGCGATGCGAACAGCTCCCCCATCGCGTCTTTTGCGCGCGGACAGTTACCGAGCGGAATGATACGCCGTACAACTCCGCATAGTATCCGCAGCGCCCGTGCGCGAGCGTGAGCGCTTGTTTCTTGAGCTCCGGAATGTCGCGCCTCGCGATGCGCACCGCAGTGCGCCCCTTCGTTTCTTCCACTTTGCGCCGCACCCACGCCGCGTGCTTCGCGAGGAAATATTCAATGACGCGGATACCGAAATACGACGGCGCGGTCACGACGAGTGCACCATCGGGGCTCACCTCGAGCCGCATGGCCCTCGCCCGACGGCTTCGTTTTAATTTGTATTCCACTTCCCTATTCTACCGTAACGCCGCTGATGACCATCGGCTCTACCGGCCGGTCGTTCCCGCCGACCTTGCATTCCTCTATCGCGCGCACCGCATCCATGCCCTCTACCACATGACCGAAGACCGTGTGCTTGGTATTGAGAAAACTGTTTTCGGCGGTGTTGATGAAAAACTGCGAGCCGTTGGTGTCGGGACCGGCATTGGCCATCGCAATCGTCCCGATGTCGTTTTTATTATTCCCGTGAATCTCGTCCTCGAATGTGTATCCCGGCCCGCCGGTGCCCCAACGCGACATGAGCGCGTCATCTTTGGTCTGCGGGTCGCCGCCCTGAATCATGAAATCCTTGATGACTCGGTGAAATTTGGTCCCGTCATAGAATCCCGATTTGGCGAGCTTCACAAAATTCGCGACCGTCGCCGGCGCATCTGTGTCATACAGCTCGATGACGATGTCGCCCTTGGTGGTCTTGAGTGTGGCTTTCATATTACTGTTCTTTCGGCCGTAACAGCGGGAAGAGCTGTGCCTCATGTGCAGGACGGTTCTCGAGAAATGCGAACAACCGTTCCGAGACGCCGAAACCGAACGCCGGCGGCATGCCGTGCTCCAGCGCACGGACGTATTCCGTATCAAGCCGTTGCGCCTCGTCGTCGCCCGCGTCACGCAGTGCCTGCTGTTCGGCAAACCGTGCGAACTGGTCCTGCGGGTCGTTGAGCTCACTGTATCCGTTGCCCACCTCGCTGCCGGCCATAATTATTTGCACACGGTCGGCTTTGTCGGAATTCTCGGGCATGTGCTTGGCGAGCGGCGAGAGATACACCGGCACACCGCGCAAAAATGCCGGACCGCTGATACCCTTGCGTATTTTCTTCCACAAGTGGTCGACGGCGCGCGCTTTGTTGGGCGAGTCACCGAACGTAACCCCCGCGCCTTTGGCGGCCTGCACCGCCTCGTCTTCTGTGCAGGAAAGCGGGTCAATGCCGAATTCTTTTTGTATCGCCGTGCAAAAGTCTATCTCGGGCCACTCTTCCGCCAAATCTACCTTGTGTTCCCTTATCTCAAATGTGTAGCGGCCGTATGTCTCCTTGGCGATGTGGCGATACAGCTCCTGCAGGAATCGCATGCCCGACTTCGCGTCGGCAAACGCCTCGTAGCTCTCAAGCTGCGTGTAATCCTGCAGATGTTCGCGTGACTGACCTTCGTTCCTAAACACGCGCCCTATCTCAAACACCTTCGGATATCCGGCGATGAGCAGCTTCTTTTGCCACAGCTCGCCGCCGCAAATGCGCAGATACACTTCGAGGTCGAGCGCATTGTGGTGCGTGACGAACGGCCGCGCGTCGGCGCCGCCCGGAGTCGTTTCGAGAACCGGCGTTTCCACCTCGAGGAAACCGCGGGAGAGGTAAAATTCCCGGGCCGACTGCCAGAAGCGCGCGCGGCGCTCGAACATCGCGCGAACCTCAGGATTCAACAAGATGTCGAGATACCGCTCGCGTAATATTTTCTCCTCGTCCTTGAGTCCGAACCATGCCTCCGGTATCGGGAGAAGCGATTTCGAAAGCATCCGCCAACTCTTGGCGAGCAGCGATTTTTCTCCGCGCTTTGTGGTGTATGCGACACCGGTACACTCGATAAAATCCCCCGCATCCACTGTCTCCCCGAATAGCGAGAATGCATCGTCGTCGGTTTCACCTTTCTGAAAAACGGCTTGTGCGCGTGCCGTACCGTCAAAGAGGTCGGCGAACATTATCCCGCCCTGTCCGCGCACCGACATGACACGGCCTGCAAGCGTGACTGTCTTCGCGCCGAGAGCTTCAAATCCCGCCAAGAATTGCGCGTTTGAAGTATCGCGCGCGCTGTGCGACGGGTACGGTTCCACTCCAGCCGCCTTAAGCTTTTCGAGTTTCTTGAGTCGCTCCCCCCGGATGTCGCTTTCGCTCATTGCGGCCAATAATACCACAACGTCGTTTGCATTGTTGCGTAACAGATACAAAGGGCCGAAAGACAAAGCGGCTATCAGACTTCCCTACCTGCGCTCTACGAAACGAGGCCGACGAGGCTACGGAAAAAGTCCAGGAAAAGCGTGAGTGCCGAGATGAAGAAATTCACGATAAGCGTGACGAGCTGCAGGAGAAACGAGAGCAGTGTATTGAGTATTGCCGTAATCACATCCATACCAAAATCCTACCATACACCCGATTCCCCTACACGCCCGATTGCCACGCGGAAATAAAGTCGAATTGATGGAGAAGATTCGTGACGTTGAGCGTCAGGTTGTCGCGTATTTCGTAGGCCACCCACAGCTCGAGAAAAAGCGCGAGCGCAATCACCGCCCATACGGCCCATTTCCGTGCGATGAGAAATCCGAGCATCATCACGAGCGTGTCGGAGACGGAATTGATGATGCTGTCGCCCGTGTAGCCCTGCGCGAGCGCCTGCTCGCGGTAATGCTCGACAAGCCACGGCGTGTTTTCCAGTATCTCCCACGCCGCTTCGATACCTGTCGCGATGAGGAGCCGCGCCCACACGGACATTTTGGGGAAGAAGTACGTGAGGAGCGCATAAAAAATAATCCCATGAATGATGTGAGAGAACGTGTACCAATCCATGAGGTGCTGCGAATTCCCCGCGCCCAAAATGACTCCCTCCCAGAGCTTCACATACCCGCACGTACAAATGGCGGGCTGGCCGAAAAGAAAGAGGACGAACGCCTGTACGGCGACAAGGAGCGCGGCACCGAGCATGTAGACCCGCTCGTTCATTTGGGCAAAAGTGCGGCGCCCACTTCAAACGCATTGCGAATCCACGGAATCTGCGCAAACCACGGGCCGAGTATGCCGAGTGCAATCGTCGCGATGATAGCGGAGCCGACGAAAAAGCCGATGCCGTAGACGATGCCGACGAAAAACATGCGGCCGATAGAATTCTGCCGTGCCACCTGTTTATTGAGCACGTCCAGATGCTCGATTATTTTGCTGTGCTGGTCTTCCGGTCCCATGTCGATTTAGTATACCGCCTCCCCGACCCACCCCTCCCTCTTGCTCTGGTTCTTGTTCTTGTTCTTGTTCCCGCTCCGCACCCGTAAACTCATTCTAACGTTTTGCAAAACGTTAGAACGTGGTGGGCGCGAGGTGTGAGCTTGTGTCGCACATCCCTCCCCGCGGCGCGCTTCATCACGAGTCCCGCAATCGCAAGCTTCCGGATGTGGTCCGAGGCGTTCTCATAGCCGATCTTGAGCCGCTCCGAGATCTCCTCGACGGAGAGTTCGGGGTTGCGCTTGAGGAGGTCGAGTATCTCAAGCCGGCGATGATTCGCAAATCCTTTTACGATGCGCTCCATGGCGCGATACGACCGCTCTTTCACCATCCCGCTATTATACAAACGTTTTGCAAAACGTTTGAATGTTGTGGGGATAGGTCAGGAGGCGGGAATGGGAGTTGAGAACGGGAGGTGGCCCTACTTGATAGCGCCGGTGATGACGAGAAGGCCGAGGAAGACGAACAGCGCGCCGAAGATGCGGATGACCGTATAGGTGCGCTCACTGGGGATGTATTGTGCGCCCATGATGGCGCGCTGACTCCAGACCTGAAAGCGCACCATGATGTCAGGCCGGACCACATTGAGCCCGCCAAATACGAGCAAAACAAACCCCACGATATACTGTTCCATCCCCCAATTCTACACCCAAAAGCGAGGACGTCAGCCAAATGGATACGAATGGGTTCCGATATCAACCAGCGTAATGATGCGCTCGCCTTGATCGCGCTCATACACCAACAATAGATCACCTTTAATGTGGCATTCCCGGTATGCCGAAAAATCACCGCTCAATGCATGATCTCTGCACGTTGCTGGTAGTGATTCTCCTTTCTTTAAGGTCGTAACAATCAGTTTGTAGCGATGCGTTGCTGCATCCTTCAGGTGACCTGACCGTTGTAACTTCCCGAATGAACGGTTGAATCCGCGCGACAACAGTATTGTGTACACTAGCTTATTCTATACTCAAATCTTTGAACAGCTCTTTTACGTCTGTGTATCGTTTCCCATGTTTCCGTGCCTCCGCAACCTCCTTATCCCACTTTGCGCGAAGGGCGGCACGGTTCTTCGTTGGAGTAAACGGCAGTCCTTTCTCTGTCACGACCTGATTAAGAAAAATCTTCACACCCGTGGAAAGGTCGAGCCCTATATCAGCGAGTGCCTTCTGGGCCGCCTTCTTGGTCTTCTCTTCAATTCGTACCTGTACAGTGGTCATATGTACCATCATATACCCCGTACTGACGTTGTCAATACATTGTCATTACAATGTTCTAATCTTCACCCGCCACGTACTATTGAGCAATTACTCAAACGTTTTGCAAAACGTTTGAACGTGGTGAGGATAGCTTGTCGACGCTGCATGCCCGCCAAATACGAGCAAAACAAACCCCACGATATACTGTTCCATCCCCCAATTCTACACCCCTCAATCATCTCAGTCCTGTAACAAATGCTAGCGAACTACTTATTGGATCTGATGAAATCATCAACTCCTGAGCTTTGCGTACAGTATTAACTCGGTAACTTAAAGAGAATCTTTTAATTCCCTTCCTATCACCATATAATTTCACAATTTCTGGAACATCGTCATATGTGAGGATCCAATTAGCGTCCGCATGATCATTAAGTGTCTTTGCAAGCTCCGCATGATCGTCCTTTTTATATGAGTTCATGTAGAGGCAAGCGCCCTTCTGAAAATACGGCGGATCCAAGTAGATGAAAGTGTTCGATTGGCCGAGATAGCTCTCCGCCAACTCGATGCCGTCTTCATTTCGGACCTCAATCCGATCCGCGTATTTACCGATTTTACGCACGCGTGCTGCTAATCCCTTTTTATTAAATCGTGCATCGATTTTGTAATTACCCTCCTGGTCGATACCACCAATCGGCCACGCGTTCATTACTCCCGATACATTCGTCCTATTCAAAAAGAAGGTTGCGAAGCCGCGTTTAAATGTCTCGGCCCCTACATCTAGATAAATTTCCCGCTGTTTTTCCCACTCGTCTACTGTCACTGGTGTTGAGTAAATCTTCCGCACAAACGAATCCGCATTCTCTGTAACTGCTTTCCAGAAAGAGTAAATCGCGTCATCGCGATCATTTATCACTATTCGCTCAACCTTATCTGCAAACAAAAGTGTGAGCGCGGCTCCTGCGCCACCAGCATAAGGTTCCACGTACGTCGGTTTATTGAGGGCGATCGAATCTAAAATCCGCTCGAACTCTGTTGCGAGAAAACTCTTTCCACCCGGATAGCGCAAAGGTGAACAGTGTTTCATTGAATACCTTAATGATATCAGACAAAAGCGGCCAAATTGTCCACAGCACCTCTATCGCAAGTGTCGAGAGGGCGTTATGGCTTCTTTCTGCGTCTTTTTGTATCCTCGAATACATAGATGAACAATTCCTGCATAATGTCCCAAGTGTCTCTCGTCTCATCGGGCGTTGAGAAAATACTTGGATTATGATTGATCATCTCCAAAAATTCTTTATTCGCTTCGATCCTCTCTATAATCTGGCGCATTTCATTATTTCCCTCTGCCGAAAAGTGGTGCTTGGCATGACTGAGAGCGTCCTGAAGAAATATGTACCGAGCACCCTTTTTCTTCGGCACAGAATTTCCTATTCGATCGAAATATTTCTTAAGCACCGCTTCCAAGAGGCTTCTCATTGCGTCGGCTGAAAGATTAGGAAATTTTCGATAATTTACAGTCTGCAATTCTTCGATCACTCGATCAATCGCGGCACTATCCAAAGTGGAAATTATTGTGTTTGGAATCAAAAATTTACGACCCGTAGTTACGATCTTTTTCGGAGTGAACTTCTCCGCGCCAGCTTTCGGTGTCTTAGGGATAGGCGAACTAACTACTGAGTTAATGTATATTTCGCGATCTCTCGGGTCTTTAATTTCTTTTCGTGAAGTTATCCTCCCGTCAACAACATCGGTAACGATCTTTGAGAAAACCTCGTCAAAAGCTTTATTTCGCGGTGCAGCTACTTGCCCCGTGACGGGATCAAAGGATATGCCCAGTTTCCCCTGAACGTACTTATCGGAATACAGGCGTTCGAGAGTTGAGATTTCAAAGTTCTTGCTCGAAACACTTTGTCTGACGTGATCGGAGATTCCGCTTAGAGACGTCGCGATTCTTTGCATCTCGTACATTCGGATATATTTGGGTATTTCTTTGTTTCCATATCTCTCGATCAGAGTTTCAATGTTCGTTCCCCCTTCCTTTTGCGCATAGTAGAAGTAGGCCCTTCTTAAAGCACTCCAGGGCTTGCGTGTATTTTTCGTATGTTTAGCCGCAAGATATTTATCTGCTTCTTCTCTGCCGGGCGCCACGACGACTTTAATCCTTTCAATTGGCTCAAAGCCTGCCATCAGTTTGTTTATACGGTTTTCGAACTGCTTTGGGGCAATCCCTGGGGTGTACATCGCTTTTAGGGCAACTACTCGGCGGTTTCCATCTATCACGATATATTTGCCATCATTTTTTATTACTACAGGGATTTCATCGGGGAAAAGTCCGTTCTTATGTATGCTGATTAGGAGCTGCATTGCATCCTCGTTCACAAATAGATCCGCAATGACGGCATCTTGTGTTTTATTCTCGAGATCTAGACGGATATTTTCTTCATCTAAAAGAAGCTGCTGGAGCGCTATCTCCTTTTCAGGCCAATCATTTTGAAGATTCACAATTTTTTTCATAAATCACTGTTAGGCGTTCAAGAAGTAATCCGTATCGATCCGTTTAACGTGGTATGTATTTTCTGTCGAAACACCGATGTTGAATTCGAACATGAGGGCGGCCAGGCGCTCGCCATCAATCAATATCACTTTCTCGCGCAAGGTTTTCGCGTACTCCGTTGCCTCGTTTGTGTATGAAGATGTCGTTATGAAAATACCCTTGCTGGCGTGGCGTCCACTGAGTGCACCAACGAAGCTCTGCACGTCGGGCCGTCCTACGTTGTTTTTCCACCGTTTCGCTTGGATGTAGATAGAATCTAAACCGAGGCGATCTTCGTTGATCACACCATCGATTCCTTCGTCACCGCTCTTGCCGACCGCTTTCGCGGCGTCCTCATGAGAACCTCCGTAGCCCATCGCCACGAGGACATCGATAACAACTTGTTCGAATCGGCTAGGAGTAATTTCATGTAATCGTTCGAGTATCTCTTCTCTCACTGATACCCCGATCGCCTGGAATCCTTTTTCCAGATCTTCCTGCGGAGTCGAGTCATCTGTAGTTTCGACTGGAGTCTTCGCTTTGAAATTCTGGAATTCCTTGAATCGGAATAGGAATACATTATCAATCTTTCCCTGTTTTTGTTTAAGGACTGCCGAACCCCTCTCTGTGATACGGAGGAAGCCCCGTTCGGGTCGCTCAATCAATCCAGCTTTCGCCATATAAGTCACAGCCCAGGCTTCTCTATTTTGAAATAGTTTCTGCTTACCACTTGGGAGCATCTGCTCTAGGTCTTCTTGAGACAAATGAAGTTTATGCGCAACCGCATTTGCAACATCTTGGCCGCTGCGAACACCGCCATCTGCTAGCTCTTCCAATACTGGGAGCATTAGTTCTTCATATTTCGGTATAGCCATACCACAGGATCATCCCACAAATCTTCATTTTGGCCTAGATTGCCGGGGGTAGGTAGTAGGTTTTAGGTTATAGGGATTAGCGACTAGCAAGGGAGAAGCCGGGTAAACCACCCACATCCTTTCACCGTAGTAGATAATAAATAAAGGGCACCAAGAATCTCAGGCGGATTTTGATAATTTCCGCGGGTGTCCGTATCGCTGTTGGATATCA
>MFLL01000010.1 GCA_001781335.1 Candidatus Kaiserbacteria bacterium RIFCSPHIGHO2_02_FULL_55_25
TCACCATTGACGAATATCAGGATACGAATAAGTCGCAGTATGAAATCGCCCTCATTCTCGCGGGAGAGAAGAAAAATATTTGCGTCGTCGGCGACACCGACCAAAATATATATTCATGGCGCGGGGCTGACATCGAGCACCTGCTCGGATTCGAGACGTCGTTCCCCGGCACACGTGTCATCGTACTCGAACAGAACTACCGCTCGACGCGCACCATCCTCGCCGCCGCGAATTCGGTCATCGAGAAAAATCTCCGCCGCAAGCCGAAACATCTTTTCACCGACAATCCGACGGGCGAGCCTATCGCACTCTATCCGGCACAGAATGAAATCGACGAGGCGTGGTTCGTCGCGCAAATCACACAGGAAGCAATAGGGCGGGGAGTGAACGCCGGCGAAATTGCCGTCCTCTACCGCGAAAATTTCCAATCGCGCGCGCTTGAGGAGGCGATGCTGCATTTCGGAATACCGTACCGCGTGCTCGGTACGAAATTTTTCGAGCGCAAAGAAGTCAAAGACGTGCTCAGTTACCTACGCGCCGCGATGAACCCCAAGAGCGGCAACGATATCTCGCGCACGGTCGCCGTGCCGCCGCGCGGCATCGGCAAGGTGACCGTCGAGAAAATGTTGCGCGGGGAAGATGCGTCTCTTCCTGCCGCGACCCGCGCAAAAGTCACCGCATTCCGCGACACACTCGCACGCATCAAGCACGCAATCGACACGTTGCCGACGGCGGAGGCCGTGCGGTATGCGGTGGAAACGAGCGGAATGGAAAAGATGTACGAAACGAAACGCTCGGCGAAGTCCGACGACGAGGCGCAGGAGCGGCTCGAAAACATCCGCGAGCTGGTGAACCTTGCGACCAAATACGACCATGAACTTCCTCCGGGCGGCATCGAGCGGCTCCTCGAAGAAGCCGCACTTCAGAGCGATCAGGACGAATTGCCCGAAGAAAAGAGCGCCGTCTCACTCATGACCGTACATGCATCCAAAGGATTGGAATTCGATGCGGTTTTCGTTACGGGTCTTGAACAGGGGCTTTTTCCGTCGTTGCGCGAGGGAGAGAGCACGGACCGCGACCCCGAGGAGGAGCGCCGGCTCCTGTACGTGGCGCTGACGCGCGCACGCAAACAACTGTTTCTCACCTACGCCTCCGCCCGCATGAAATACGGCTCCCGCGAGTACACGCTACCCTCGGAATTTCTCGACGACATAGACCAGCGCCTCCTCACAACGATTAACCTTTCGGGCGGCACGGAGAAAGAGGAGGAAATTCAGATATGACGAGACGCGGGGCAAGACTCGGACAGCATTTCCTCAAGCACGGTTGGGCCGCGCGTTCACTTGCACACGCCGCCGGTATTCGCAGTGGAGAAACGTTTCTTGAAATCGGGCCGGGCAAAGGAATTCTGACCAAGGAACTGCTCGCACTCGCACCCGTCGTCGCGATAGAGAAAGACGAGGCACTCGTTGAGCAGTTGAGAGTCATGTTTGCCGAAGACATCGCCACCGGCAGATTGCGGCTTGTTACCGGCGACGTGCGCGACGTGACGCCGGAGAGTCTCGGACTTCCAACGTACGTACTCGCCGCAAACATTCCGTACTACATAACAGGGGAGATAATCCGCCAATTTCTCACCGCGAGCGTGCAGCCGCGTGCGATGGCACTCTTGGTGCAAAAAGAGGTGGCTCAACGCATAGTGAGCGGCAAAGAAAGTATTCTTTCGCTCTCGGTAAAAGCGTACGGCACGCCGCGGTTGGTGGAAAAAGTATCGCGCACTCACTTTTCTCCGCCACCCTCCGTTGATTCCGCGATACTTGCCGTCACTGACATCTCAAAGAAGTTCTTTGACACCATATCGGAAGAAAACTTTTTCCGAGTCGTTCGTGCCGGGTTCGCATCGAAACGCAAAATGCTCGCCAACAACCTCGCCGTTATTTTTGACAAGGTACGCGTCGGGGAAGCGTTGCGCTCATGCGATATTCCGGAAAAGGCACGCGCGGAGGATGTGTCGCTGGAGAAGTGGAAGAGACTCACGCTTCAGCTCACTCCTACAAACTCGTTCCTAACATAGTAATCATGATTCCTGCGCGCACATCAATCGGGAGAATTGAGATGATGCAATAGTAGGGTGCTCCCGCGAGACCGAGAAGCCACTGGCCGGCATGCGTCGGCGGGCCGTTCTTGTAGGTTTTCGTGGACGGCGTCCATATGTACACGCCGCCGCGCGGCGGACCGACGTAGGCGATGATGGCGTTGTTGTAACAGGGCGAGACCTGCGACGCCTGCCCGCCGAAAGGAAAGGCGAGTGCGAGTGCGGGAAAGAGGAGAGTCACTATTGCGACTGCAGTAGCCGGAGCGCGCATGCACTACAGTATACGGCATCAGAGGTGGCCCGTGCGCTATAGTCGCTCCGCTCGTTTAGCCGTCGCTCTCTCGGACAAGGGAACAAGTTCCCTTGTCCCTCGGTTCGCTAGGCTATACTTCTTCTATATATGGAATGGGCGCACGAACATCCGTATCTGTCGGCCCTGATTGCAGCGGGTGCATTCCTCGTGTTCGGCGTACTCGTGGTGGGATACCGCGCAGCACAACCGCAGGGCGGCAGCCTGCAGGTGTGGGGAGGCGGACCAAACGCGCTTTTAAATCCGACATCATATGAACCCGGAGCTACGGTGGGCATACAAACGGATATCATCGGTGGCGGGAACGCACCGGTATTCAGCGTATTGCGACCGCAACAGCAAATCGAAGCGCAAAATGAGGCGGGCGGGGGATTTGATATTTCTCTGTTCATCGCGGGACTTTCTCAACCGAGCACGGATACCGCGACGACGCCTGTTTCGAGCCAGCCGGATTTGAGTCTCGCATATTCTTTCATTCCCAGCGGGCTTGTCGCGACGACGACACCCGGACCGAAGCGAGGTGTACTGCAGGAATCGCTCTATCAGTACGGCAACGACGTGGGGTCGTACATATCCACGTACGAGAGCGCGAGCGTAAATACCGGACAGGTGCTCACGGACCAAGTGCACGACCGGCGGAACGCGCAAAAAGCGCAGGCGGTACGCAATATAGGGACGGCACTGCAAACGGCCGGAAAGAATCTACAGGGAATCGAAGCCGTCCCCTCGATAGTGTCTTCGGCGCACGTAGCGCTCGCGGAGAGTTACATAGAAGCCGGTATCAGTCTCTCCAAAGTGCCCGACGCACAGAGCGACGGGGACTTCATCGCCGCGATACAGGACTACAATACCGCCGCCGAACAGCTCGGGCGCAATTATGTCGCGCTCGCGAACGTGTTTGCGGGTACGGGCGTGAGATTCTCGCCGCAGGACCCGGGGTCGGTGTTTATTTTCTCGGGGGGCAGTGGACTCTAGAGTGTTTTCCCGCCCCGTGTGGGCAAAGACACGAAAACGCCTTATCTCACGGGGTATACTTGTAGTGTGCGCGTACTGCAACAAATATTCCGGTCTCCGCTGGGGGTGACTGCCGCACTTTCCGTGGCGCTCCTGCTCGGCGTCTCGGTCTCCCAGATTTCCTCACTTATGCAACAAAACCAACAGGTGCTCGCATTTGTCGCCACGCCGGCGGCACAAACAGCTACGGCTGAAGGCGCCGACTGGCAACAGGAAATGACCCTACTCGGACTGAATACCGAAAATAATCCGGCTGCGACTTCAACCGCCGACAGTATCGCGATGATTGGCCAGATAGTCATCGCCGAAATGGTGGGACAGTACGCGGGCATGCAGGATAGGGGGTCGTATACCGCAGAGACCGTGCAAAACGCATCCGCAAACATCGCCGCGAATCTCCGCGCGAATATTTTGTACAAAACATACTCGACGACCGACTTCAAAACAGACACGGATATTTCCTACGACCGCATGCTTACGTACCGGAGTGACTTGCGTGCGGCACTCGCGCCGCTTTTGCAAAATACCGGCTCCGAATTGGAACTGTACGGCAAATATATTGAAACGGCCGACGCCAACTATCTCGGCCAACTCTCCGCGGCCGCCGGCAATTATCGCGCGGCGGCGGAGCAGGCCGCGGCGCTCACCATCCCGCGCGATGCGGTAAATTATCACAAAGACATTTTGAACGCGATGGAACAATTCTCCGCGACGCTCGACAAAATGGCGACGCACGCCACCGACCCGCTCGCCTCCGCCGCGCTCTTGCGTACGTTCAACCAAGCCGAGACAACTATGTACACTTCGTTCAACGCGCTCTCGCGCTACTACTCGCAGAAAACGCCATGAGAATTCACAGCGGCATACTCATAGCACTGTTTGTCCTCGCACCTGCGCTCGCGTTTGCGCAATCCGACAGTCCCCCTTCATTTTCCCGGGAAGGAGTGTTCGGTTGCAGTCAGACCGGCTCATATTCCATGTCGGTCGGCGCGCTCTCGGCGGTGGGCGGGGCGTTCGTGCCGGTCAACGACGCCGCGGTGACGCTCAATACCGGCTATCTCGTCTACAAAGAGTGCGTCCTGCGCGGCATCGTGGACAGAATGCGCGAAAACGCGACCGCAAACCTCCAGCGCCAAATCCTCGTCGCCTACCAGCGCGGCCGCAACGGCCAGCCGCTCTTTTCGCAGAGTATTCCGCTCGAATCGCGTGCCGTTAGCGACAAAGCCGTTCTCGACTACACTCAGAGCGGTCAGTTCAACGGTCTCAACCCCGCACTCCGGCAGGCGGTTTCGCGCGCAGTAGTGCAAAACTATATGGCCGCGCGCAACAAACCCAACGCGGCGTACGGCTGTTCGTACGCGGGGAACCTCAACTCGGTCTACAGCGGCAATCCCGACGGCGGCGCGTGGGCGGGACTCTCCGCTCTGCAAAATCCGGCGTGTGACCCGATATTTGCATACAACATTGCGAACGAGCAGGTTCTCGGCTCTGCCGCATACGCGGTGAACAACATGCTCACGCGCCTTGAGTGGGACAACGGCAATTACCCTGTGATGGGCACCGATGCCGACGGCAACCCCATCGTGCTCACCCCCGGCTCTATCGTCGGCGCGAACGCTCTGCAGGCACTACAAACCGGATTCGACCAGCTCGCGCGCGCCAACGATATCGACCAGATGGTGGGCGCGCTGTTCGCCGGCATCACGTCGCAGGTCATCGGAGACAACAAGGGTCTTGTCGGACTCACCAAGCCGACCGGCGGCATCCCGAGCTACCTCGATCAGGTGGTGTCGCAGTCCGCGCAGGGGCTCCGCAACAGCGC
Source organism: Candidatus Kaiserbacteria bacterium RIFCSPHIGHO2_02_FULL_55_25 (assembly GCA_001781335.1). Classification (GTDB taxonomy): domain Bacteria; phylum Patescibacteriota; class Minisyncoccia; order Phycocordibacterales; family UBA2100; genus UBA10103. The sequence continues at coordinate 5,242 of MFLL01000010.1, forward strand.
CATCAATGCGGGCATCGGCATACTCGTGGCACAGCAAAAAATCGAAAATCAGATACTCGGTTTTGCAAAAATGATTCTCGACAAAATCACGGCAATCGCGCGAGCGCTCCAGACGAAAGAAAACGCCTGCTGGGCGCTTGTCGTCAGCAGTGTCTGCACGTCTTCGCTCGCCGCCGACAACACGTGCACGGACGACACCGGTAGCAAGTACAAAGTAGCGACATCAACCTTCCAGTTCACGCAGAAGGCGCTGGATGCCTCGCAAGTCGCCGCCTACCAGCGGGTACATCAGCAGGTCGCGAGCTCCTCGCAAATCATTCTTACGCAAATCGGCGTGCTCATCGCCCAACTCACCGACACATCTTCGTACACCGCCCAGCTCGCCGCGCTTCAGGCGCTCGACAGGCTCGCAGGGAGGCTCGCGAACGACGGCATCGTGTTCCACACGCCGCAGGATGTGACCAACGAGCAGAGCGCGGCCGGTACGCTTGTGGGGCAAAACGGCGGCTCGGGCACGCTCGACCAGCTCGTCACCGACACCGTGGCGGCGTGGGCGGATTCGACCGTCACCAAGACCGGTTGGTGCAATGTCACCAGAGCGCCGGTCGTGGATGCGTGGAAAGACTGCTGGAGACAGGGAAGCACCTCATGCCTATGGCCGTAACTATGATCAAGACCTCCTTCTCGGCATCAAGTCTCGTGTTCCTCTTAGTCACCTTGGCGACTCTCATACCTACGCCCGCAGATGCTCTAACTCAAATGAGTTGCGACCCTCCGATGACCTTGCAGCGAGTGCAAGGAAGCATGTGGGTAGGATATTCGTGGACATGGCAATGTGTAGACACCAACTCCGGACAGACTGCCGCCGCAAAGGAAAAAGAGGTGTCGACGTGCGATCCGGGCTTTCGTCAGGAGAGAGGAACGATGCAAGGGGAACTTTCAGAGGGCAATCTTTGTGTTCCAGAATCAACCCCCCAGAGTACTGACGCGAAAGCAGTTTACACGGGACCTACTAGTTGCTCTGCAACGTGGGACAAAATGACAAACCCCGGAACCTGTCTATTCCGCGCGGCAATGGCCGGGCTCGGTTCAGTGCTCATTACGCTCACCGCTTGGCTATTGAAAGTTGTTGGCCTTCTTTTTAACTACCTGTTGTGGTACACCGTTATCGCCTTTGGCGACTCAACCAACGGCTTTTTGACTAAAGACATCCTCACGGGGATCAACACCACTTGGACCGTCTTCAGGGACATCGCAAATATTCTCATCATCGGCCTCTTTACCTTTATCGCCATCTCTACCATTCTCGGCAATCACGAATTCGGTGCCAAGAAGATGCTTGCGAAAGCGCTTATCATTGCAGTCCTCATCAACTTCAGCCTCCTTTTCACCAAGATGATAATCGATGTTTCCAACTTCACCGCCTATCAGTTTTATGCGGCCGCCGGCGGTACTATCGGCGTAACTAAGCCTGCAGACAGCGGAGGAACACTTTCATTCAAACAGGACGGTATAGGTGGGACGTTTATCAAATTTCTTGGAGTTACAAGCATAAGCGATACGTTTGATAAACTTAAAAGCGGCGCGGATGCACAAGACAGCGGCTGGATTACTCTTCTGCACGGGCTTTTTGGAGCAACGATGCTACTTGCTACAGCGCTTGTCTTTCTTTACGGCAGTTTTTTGCTCGTGAGCCGCGCGATACTTATTGTCTTTCTGCTCATCACGTCGTCGCTCGCATTCGCGGCGTACCTTCTGCCGAAAAGTATTCAGGGCTCATACGGATGGAGCACGTGGTGGAACTCGCTGGTGAAAACCGCAGTGTTCGCACCGCTTCTCATGATGTTTCTTTGGGCTACCATAAATCTTGCAACGAAATTGAACCCGGGCGGCAAAGGAACATTAGGGGCACTCATGACCGACCCGACCAACGGAGGAAATCTTAGCGCACTCTTCGGCTACATCATTATTCTCGGACTTCTTTTCGCCTCATTCCAAATCTCGAGCAGTTTTTCCTCAAAAATCGCGGGCTTCAATCTGGCCGCGCTCATACCCGCGATTGGTCTCGGAGCAGTTGCGGGAATCGGTGGATTCCTTGGCCGGCAAGCAATCGGCCGACCCGCTATGGCTATTGGCGAAAGGCTTCAGAATCGATCGGGAGCAACAAGCAATGCATTTGCCAAGCGCATGTATGATCTTGGTGCGCAGGGCTTTAAGTCGGTTTCCAAGCGGGACTTTAACGCCATGCGAACCGGCTTGGGCACTGCGGTAGCGGGCACGGCAGGAAAGAAGGTGGATGAGCTGGTGGGCAAGGCCGTCGGAGGCTTCGAAGGCTCGCAAAAGGCGTTCTTGAAGCGCACGGCAGAGATGGCGCGTCGCACGAAACCCGACGACGAGACAAAAGAAAAGGGGCAGCAGGACGCGAGAGACAAGGTCACTAGAACAGATATTGATCAGGCTTACAAGGCCGCTATGGCAGAAAACGAACACCGCGATCGCGCTGCCGAGCATGAGGACGTTAAAGAGGCTCTCCAGCAATACAAGGAAACTAGCGAGCAGGCGATTAACGAAATGCGGAAGGGTGTTTCCGAAGCGTTTGAACGAACGCAGAGAAGCCCCGGCGACCAAGCAGCTCAAGCCGATCTTCAGCGGATGAAGCAGCGAGTGCAGACGGCAGAAGCTGAGCAAGAGCGCCAAATTACAGAACAATCGGAGCACATACGAGGTGCGCAGAAATTGGTCGCGAAAGCCGCTCGCAAAATAGAGGGCGTCGACAAAGATCTTAATGAGGTCGCCAAAGACGCCGGATACAATCGGTGGGCGTTCCAAACTGCGGGCGATAGGGCGAAAGATCTGGCAGGAGGATTTTCGGCACTTCTCTACGCAAGCGGAGTCAGCAAGAAAAGTAGAGAAAAGCTGGCGGCAAAAGCGGCGAAAGAGGCCGGGAAGCAAGAGCGTCAGCAGAATTTCAAAGAAAAGTACGGGGACGCACTTAAAGAGATGATGAAAGAGGACGAACATGCAAAAGAAACGCCGAGAGCGGCGGCACCGGCGGCTCGCGCCGAGCCGGCTCGTAGTGACCACCCTGCAGAACCGTCAGGCGGTGGAGATCACGGAGAACGTCATTAGTCGGTAGATACATTATATGAGCGACGACAAAGAATTTGACGACTTGATAAAAGAGCGATTCAAAGAATTGCCCCGCGTTGTGCAGGAGGCCATTGTCTCCGCTGACGTCGAGAAACATTTGCGAGAGTTGGCAGAAACAAACAAACTACATCTCGACCAATGGACGTCGCTTGAGGACGTGGTGCAAATGACCCTGCTGGGACTTGAGGACTCCGGCGAGCTCATGCAGAACATTCGAGATAGGGTTCACGTACCAGAGGAGACGGCACAAACTCTAGCCAAGAGCGTCTCCGAGATCGTCTTCGAGCCCATCAGACAGGAGTTGGAGCGGCAACTTGAGCACCCCGATGCGGTCGCGAAGGCGACGAGCGGGGTAGAGGACATGCGCGCGAGCATCCTTGCCGACGCGTCAGAGCATTCCGCCCCTGCTCCCGCCGCCGTAGCTACGCCTGCAATTCCACCTACACCTGCTATTGCGCCCGCCACACCGCCCGCGCCGGCACCAACAGTGAAGGTGGAGCGCGCATCGTCGGCCCCGCCATCATACGTCTCCGGCCCAAGCCACGAGCGCAAAGCGATAGAAGGCGACCCGTACAGAGAGCAGCTCGACTAGTCGAGTTGCTCAGCTTCTAGGTTCTAGCGGCTAGGTTCTAGGTATGAATCCGGAAATCGAATCACACAAAGATCTGCTGGTTTGGCAAAAAGCAGTCACGCTCTCCATGGCAGTCTATGCGATGACAGAAAAGTTTCCCGCGAGGGAAATGTACTCGCTTTCGTCGCAAATGCGTCGTGCGGTCGTATCCATACCTTCAAACATCGCGGAAGGGAAAGCGCGTCGCACGCGAGCCGACTATGTGCATTTTCTCCACATGGCATACGGTTCAGCATCCGAACTGGAAACCCAACTATTGATAGCGGCACGGCTCGGTTTCTGTTCCGAAAAAGTCTATGAAGAAACCAATTCACTGCTCGCAGAAGTGAGTAAGATGTTGCGTGCTATCATAAATAAACTAGCGACGGCTCGTTAGCTTGCTGTGTTCTGCCTAGAAGCTAGCCGCTAGTCCCTAGCACCTATACTATGCAATTCCAAGTTCCTCAATTCATAGAGGTGGAAGACAAAATTTTCGGGCCACTGACCTTCAGGCAATTCGTTTTTATCGCCGGAGGCTTCGGAATGGCCTATGTGCTATGGAGAATGTTGCCCATCTACCTCGCGGCGCCACTCATCCTCGGGGTAGGAGCACTTGCGGCGGCGCTTGCATTCTTCCAGTTCAACGGGCGACCGTTTATCCTCGCGCTCGAGAACGGCTTTTACTACATAATCCGGTCAAAACTGTACCTGTGGAACAACGCCAACAAGAAGCGGGCCGCGGTGAAGACAGCCGCGACGACCGCGCAGAATGACGTATACATCCCGAAAATTTCCGACAGTAAACTGCACGAACTCGCGTGGAGCCTCGACATCAAAGAGCGCATAGCCGCCGGCACGGCAGGGGACGACGAGCGGGGCGGCGCGCTCACCGGTGTGCGCACGCCAAAAGAAATCCTTTCGCACATGGGCGGGCGGGTAGCCAACAGCCAGTAGTCTTTAGAACGTAGTGCGTAGAAAACACAATGCAAACACAAGATACAATTCAAGGCATCCTCGCTACGTACTACGTACTAACTACTACGAACTAATGTATGGCGGAAACACCAATCATGACGCCGCGCGCAAGCGCCAAGTCGACACAAGACTTCGTGCCGATTTCCCAAGTACGCGATGGTGTTGTGCTCCTCAAAGACGGCGGACTACGGGCGGTCCTGCTCGCATCAAGCATCAACTTCGCACTCAAAAGCGAAGACGAGCAGACCGCGTTTATCGTGCAATTCCAGAACTTTCTCAACTCTCTCGATTTTTCGTTGCAGATATTCGTGCAGTCGCGCATGCTCGACATCCGTCCGTACGTTGCGACACTCGAGGCCGCGTACAAGGAGCAACTCGACGACCTCATGCGCATCCAAATCCGTGAATACATCGAGTTCATCAAAAGCTTCACCGAAGCCGCCAACATCATGACGAAAAACTTCTTCGTTGTTGTGCCGTATTCGCCCGCGGTCATCACGAAACGCGGCGGCGCGAGCGCGCTGAACCCGTTCGGCAAAAAACAGACGGCGAGCGAGGCCGACCACTCGTTCGAAGAACAAGTGAGCCAGCTGGAGCAGCGCATTTCTATCGTCCAGCAGGGCCTCGTGCGTACCGGTGTGCGCACCGTGCAGCTCGGCACCGAGGAGGCGATAGAGTTGCTCTACAAAATGTTCAACCCCGGCGAAGAGGGCAAGCCGATGCCCGTTCAGGGCAGTCAGTAGCTGACAGAACGTAGTACGTAGAAAATACAATGCAAACACAAGATACAATTCAGGGCATCCTCACTACGTTCTACGTACTACGTTCTACGTACTAATCTATGAACCTTACCGACCTTCTTCCGTTCAAGAAAAAAGCCGCCGCGGGGCCGGATATTTTGCCGGTACTACCCGAAGAAATCTACCAGACGGGGGTACTCGACCTGCAGGACGTCATCGCACCGCATGCGCTCAAGGTAAATTCTCGCGAACTCGACTTGGGCGAGAAAATCGCGCGCACTTTCTTCGTCATTTCATACCCGCGCTTTCTCACCACGGGATGGTTCGCCCCCATCATCAACATGGACAAGGTCATCGACATTTCCATCTTCGTCCATCCGATGGACACCAACGAAATGCTCCGTAAGTTCCAGAAAAAAGTCGCCGAGGTGCAGAGCCAAATCTCGACGCGCGAGCAGAAGGGGATGGTCCGTGACCCGATGCTCGATACCGCATACTCCGACCTCGAGCAGTTGCGCGACAGCCTCCAGCAGGCGCAGGAACGCATCTTCGACGTCGGACTCTACCTCACCATCTACGGCAACACGCGCGAAGAGATAGACAAGGTGGAGAGCGACGTGCGCTCCATTCTCGAATCGCGCCTCGTGTACATCCGCCCCGCACTCTTCCAGCAGGAACAGGGTTTCCGCTCCGTCCTCCCGCTGTGCACCGACGAGCTCGACGTGCACACAAAACTCAATTCCGCGCCGCTCTCATCCATCTTCCCGTTCATCTCGTTCGACCTCACCTCCGACCGCGGCATTCTCTACGGCATCAACCGTCACAATTCATCTCTTATTCTCTTCGACCGCTTCTCGCTCGAAAACTACAACTCCGTGACGTTTGCAAAATCCGGCGCCGGCAAAAGCTACACAACAAAACTTGAGATATTGCGCTCTCTCATGTTCGACACCGAGGTCATTGTCATCGACCCTGAGCGCGAATACGAATATCTCGCGGAGACCGTCGGCGGGCGCTACTTCAATATCTCCCTCTCCTCGGAGCACCACATTAATCCTTTTGACCTGCCCATCCCGCGCGAAGATGAAAATCCGAGCGACGTGCTTCGCAACAACATCATCACGCTCGTCGGGCTCTTCCGCATCATGCTCGGCGGGCTCACGCCGGAGGAAGACGCCGTCATTGACAAGGCAATCACCGAAACCTACGCGCTCAAAGACATCACCTCGGATACGAATTTCGCACAGGTTGAGCCGCCGCTCCTCTCCGACTTCGAGCTCGTTCTATCCGGCATGGAGGGGAGCGAGTCGCTCGTGCAGCGTCTGTCCAAGTACACGAAGGGTACGTGGTCGGGATTCATGAACCGCCCGACGAACGTCGACATGAATAAAAAGCTCGTCGTCTTCTCGGTGCGCGACATGGAAGACGACCTCAAACCGGTCGCGATGTACATAATCACGCACCACATCTGGAATCAGGTGCGCAAAGAGCTCCGCAAGCGCCTACTCGTCATCGACGAAGCCTGGTGGATGATGCGCTCCGAAGACACCGCGTCGTTCCTTTTCTCCATCGCAAAACGCGGCCGCAAATACTACCTTGGTATCTCGACCATCACACAGGACGTGTCCGACTTCCTGAACTCCCCGTACGGCATTCCTATGATAACCAACTCGTCCATTCAGCTCCTGCTACGCCAATCACCGACCTCCGTCGACCTCGTACAAAGCACGTTCAAGCTCTCCGACGAAGAGAAGTACCTTCTGCTCGAGAGCGACGTGGGGGAGGGTATCTTCTTTGCCGGTCTAAAACACGTTGCGCTCAAAGTCATCGCCTCATATACGGAAGATCAGATCATTACCTCGGACCCGTCGCAAATTCTCGCAATCAAAAAGGCGAAACAGGAGCTCGACGCGTCGAATGACGCGCCCCGGCCCGTTGCCATGCCCGCCGCGCACGCACCGGGCACCGACACCGCACCAGCGCCGCAGGCTCCGTCCAGTAACGCCCTACGGGAGGTATGAAACGGCTCGTGCTCGCAGTGCTCGCTATCGTGTTTGTGGCTGTGGTGTACCTGCCTGCGCAGGCAGGCGCACAATTCCTGATTCCGGGCGCGGAAAGCGCGCTTTCTGTTTCGTTCTCTCCGCAATATCCCGCACCGGACAGCAATGTCACATTGACACTTCAGAGTTCGCTGTACGACCTCGACTCAAGTTCCGTTACGTGGACGGTCAACGGAAAGGAGGCTACCAGCGGAGACGCGGCGACACCTGTCAATGTGAAGACGGGTCCGCTGGGAAGTAAGACCGACGTGCGGGCCGACATCACGGGGCCGAATGGTTCGGCATCGGCCACCGCGACCATCATCCCGTCCTCCGTCGACCTCTTGTGGGAATCCGACTCGTACGTCCCGCCTTTTTACAGCGGTCGTGCGCTGCCGTCCGCGGGCTCTCGCGTGCGGCTTGTCGCGCTCACGCATTTTGTGCGCCCAGGCGGAGGAGAAATCCCCGCGGACCAGATTGTTTTTACGTGGACCAAAGACAGTGAGGTTCTCGGCGACTCTTCCGGTCGAGGTAAATCGTCAATAACAGTCGACGGACCGACCCTCTTCGGGACGGAGACGATTGTAGTTGAAGCAGCATCCCTCGACGGAAGTATTGCGGGGCAGGCACTCATACGCATTCCCGACACGGAACCGAAGCTTACGCTGTATGAAAACCACCCGCTCTTTGGGGTGCTGTATCATCAGGCACTCGGTGCCACCACGTTCGTGCCGAAAAACGAAATGTCGTTCACTGCGGTTCCGTACTTCGCTTCCGCCGTCTCCTCCGGCGACGTCGGCTTGCAATATGAGTGGCGTGTAAACCAGAGTCCCATCACCACTAGTCCGACGCACGGCAATGAAATAACCGTCAACGCAGCCTCGTCGACGGGACTCATGGCGCTCATCAACCTCTCGCTCACGCATGTGTCGAATTACTTTCTAAGCGCAGCGGGATCGTGGAGCGTTACCTTCAACAAAAGTGGTGGCCCGGCCGGCGGGGATGTCTTCCATCAATAACGTATGCCGTCTTCTTACCACATGCTCAGATACGCAGTCGCCGCCATCGTCGTGATGATGCTCGGCGGGCTTCTCGGTTGGTATATGTTTGTGAACAAACAGGTCGCCACCACGCTCGGCAACGACGCGGCGCGCGGCTTCGGAACGTCGGCATCATTCGGGTCATCTGCCGGAAGTACGTATACCAACAACTCGGCGGGGTCGACACTCCCGGATGTTCAAGCGGGTACCGGCAATCCAGCGCCACGTCTCTGGAAGGTGGCCTCTACGCCGGTTTCCGGTGCTGGATTTGCTGCATCCTCGACACAGCTGTACTTCGCCGAGCGTTCATCCGGCAACGTCCTCGTCGCGGACCCGTTCGTGTCATCGGTCACGCGCCTCACGAATACGTTGTTACCGAAGGTGTACGAGGCACTATTCGCGTCAGACGGCTCTGTCTTGCTCCGCTCGACAACTGATACGGACACCATAAGCACATACGCCGGCACGGTAAGCACGACGACTGACGAGGGCCCCGTACCGCTCACCGGCACATACCTGCCGCAAAATATCACAGCGGTGAGTGTGCGTTCCCCGCAGCAACTGCTCTTTCTTGTGACAGCGCCTACCGGCGGAGCGGCTGGAGTCACCGCGAACTGGAGGGGCTCGTCGCAGAAACCCGTTTTCGCTTCCACACTGCAGGAGTGGCGCGTATGGTGGCTTGCCGACGGCCGCATGTATGTTGCACAAAAACCGTCTGACGGCGTCATGGGATACGCCTTTACGCTCAAGGGTGGCGCGTTACTAAGTCTCGTGAACGCCCCGGGTCTCTCGATATTGCCGCGGACCGACTCTACTGCACTTATATACAGCAGTTCGGCCGGTGGCGTGAACCTGTTCGGGCAAACCTCGGCAAGCGCCACCCCGGTACGGCTTTCTGTCCGTACTCTTGCCGAGAAGTGTGTCTGGGCACCCGGCAAAGACCTCATTGCATACTGCGCGGTGCCGCAGGTGACGCCGACGAAGGTCGACTATATGGAAGAGTGGTACCGCGGCGCGACCCACACGTCGGACGCGTGGTGGAAAGTTGATGTATCCTCCGGTACGGCGCAAAGCCAATTTACGCCGGACTCCGGCACCTCGTTCGACGTTGAACATCCCGTCATCAACGAAAACGGCGATTACATCGCTTTCATAAATGCCGCCGACAAATCACTCTGGATGCTGCGCATAACACCATGACATCACTTCGCTCACATGTTCGCGTCGCTCTTGCGCTATTCGCCTTTGGTATCGTGTTTGTCGCCACGGTGGTTTACGCGCAAGCGCCCCTGTGCGACGGCAAGGGCTTCTGCGCACTCGCGGTCCCCCCACCTTCTTCGAAGTTGGGACAACTGTACGGCACGACAAGTCTCGCCGGATTTCTCAACGGTCTCTTTACAGCCGCAATTTCCATCGGCGCGATACTCGCGGTACTGCGGATTGCCTATGCGGGATATGAATACATGACGAGCGATGCGTGGGGGAATAAGGCGCGTGCCAAAGAAATCATCGGTGATGTCGTCCTCGGGCTGATGCTTCTGCTTGGCACATACCTGATTCTCAACCAAATAAACCCGCAACTGCTCAACCTGAACATTCTGACTGGCGTCTCGCAAAACCCCTCCGCGGCGACACCAGCGTCTGCAGACCCGTATGCCGCGAGAAACGCCGAGATAGTGCGACAGCAGGAAGCGATTACGCAAGCCCGGGATGCAAAGTACTCACCGGCCCAGTGTTCGGCCGCCACTCAATGGCTTGACCAGAACATCGGGGTCGGCAACCGCATAAACAATCCGACGCGCGTAAATGAAATAAACGGACAATTGGCTCGGGGAGGAATTTCCGCAGATCAGCGCACTGCCCTCATCGCCGAGCGCTCAAGTCTCATGAATCAAGTGCAGTTGAGTATCGCGACCGAGGCGAGTTGTGCCGGTCGTTAGTACCTCCACTCTCAACAGTACCCGGAAGAGTACGACGACTGCCTGTCGGCCGTGACCCCGTCTCACCTTGTGACTCTTACTCTGTGGAGTATTTTATTACTACTCGGCGATTTCGCCCCTCTCCTTGCGATTCTGTCTTCACATTCGGTGCGTCTTGAAGCGTTGTGTGAATGATGAGGCGTTCATAGGCACTCATCGGTGTGAGTTCTACATCGTATTGAAAAGAGCGCGCGCGTTCCGCCAGCATGAGCGCTTTGGTCTGCAAATCTTTTATCTGTTTCGCCCGGTAGTCGTTGATATCAACGAGGAACATCGGGCTATCCGCCCCCTCCGCGACCGGCTGCCGTTTCTCTAGAATCTTTTTTACGAGCATATCGAGCGCATAGATGGTGTCGCCGTGTGCGCCGATGAGCGTGCGGGCATCGTCGGTCTCTATCGTGAAGATGGTCTGGCCGGCGATGTCGGTGCGCGTGACGCCTTTGTAGGAAGCTCCGAGTGTGGTCAATAACTCCTTGATGATTGTTTCGACGGAGCTGGCGTATGAGTCCTCCATCGAGGCACTATACGCTATTTTCCCGCGACACGCGAATATCCTTATTTAGAGGCCTTTTTTGCCGTTCCGAAGCGACGGCCGGTCATGAGTTCCTGTGCAATCATAAAGATGTTGCCGGTAATCCAGTAGAGCGGCGCGGCCGCGGCTATGAAGTAAGCGATAACACCGACCATCACGGGGAGCATGTAGCGCGCCTGCAAATCGAAGCTCCTCGCCATGTCGTTGCTGAATGAAGCTTCGGTCGCCGTCTTTTCTCCGCGCGGCCCCATTGAGAGGCGTGTGTAGATGAATTGCGCGACGACAGCAAGGACGGCGAGTACGAGCGAGCGGCTCGACATATTGATAAGACCGAGGAATTCCATATTCACGGCGTTCGGCACCACGACAAACGGGTACAAGATGGCTGTGTGTATCTCGGGCAACCCGCCGAGCGCAAAGACCCAGTAGAGGCCGAGCAGTATCGGGAGCTGAATGAGAATGAGCAAAAAACCGGAGAACGGTTTGACTCCTCGCTCACGATACAGCGCGAAGATTGCCTTGCTTTGCTCTTCCGGCTTATCTTTGAGTCTCTTCTTGATCTCCTCTACTTCCGGCGCCACCTCTTTCATTTTCATCTGTGTTTTGATGGCGCTTCTCGACAACGGGTAGAGTACGATACGGACCATAATGGTCACGATGATGACGGCGATACCGACATCATGCGTCGGTAGGATGCCGACAAAATAGACGAGTCCATTGTAAATCGGATTGTAGACGAGTGTGTCGAATACGGCGCCTATCATAATTCAACGATTGTATACCGTATCCCGCTGCACGTATACTGTGGGCTACAAGCGGCCGACGAGTGCGGCTATGTCATCGCGAATATCCGCGAATGAGGCCCCTGCCGCGTCCCGTTTTGCGACAAATACATACGTGCCGGCGGGCGCGGCGGTGAGATGCTTGAGCAGGGAAGCGCGCCAGCGGCGCTTGATGAGATTGCGGTCGACAGCTTTTATGGCGACTTTTTTGGAGACAACAACGCCGAATCGCGCGGTCTTGCCGCCGGACGTTGCCGAAACGGAGAAAAGAGCCCCGCTCATACGGCGCGCGGGCCTCATGGTCCTCATTTCGGCTCCAGTGAGACGGTGTTTCGGGGGCATTACGCGGAAAGGCGGGCGCGGCCCTTGCGGCGACGGCGCTGCAAAAGCTTGCGGCCCGTCGGTGTGGAGCTCCTTACGCGGAACCCGTGCGTCTTCTGGCGCTTGCGCTTTTTCGGCTGATACGTGCGTTTCATGGCTTGCATCATACGCGAACTGCCTCAAATCTCCAACCCCTCTCCCGAAAAAGAGTCAGAATCGTTTTCCGCCGTGTTCGCAGCGCGACGGCGCGAGATTCAGGGACCTTTCAGCAGAAAGGTACCCGACGGCGGAAAGCGATTCTGACTCTTTTTACTTCTCCCCACTTTATCCACACGTTGTTCACCCCATATCGGGAAAAGCGCAAGCTTCACGGACGGGATAACGCGCGTATAATGTCTGGGCTTATAGCTTGCGCATGACACTATGACGACGAACAGGGAACTATGGCAGCATGCGCTCGTTCAGATCGAGTTGGGAACATCGCAAGCATCGTTCCGCACGTGGTTCCGGAATACCGATATCGCCTCTCGCGACATCGGCACCGTACAGGTGGCTGTCCCGTCAAAAATCGTGAAAGAGTGGCTCATGGAGAAACACCACAAGCTCATCCTCAAGGCGCTCCGCGGTCTCGACAACACAGTCCGCACTGTTGAGTATGTGGTTCACCGCACCCCTCCCTCCGCCGAACGCAAGGTGCCACGGCCCCAGCCGTCGGGAAACGCCTCTCTCGACCTCCAGTCGCTCTATATAGACAAGCGTGACAACTTAAACCCGCGCTACACATTCGAAACGTTCGTCGTGGGACCGTTCAACCAGCTCGCGCATGCCGCTGCGAAAGCGGTGCTCGAGCGTCCGGGTCTCGCATACAATCCGCTTTTCATCTACGGACAAACGGGTCACGGGAAGACACACCTCATACAGGCGGTGGGAAACTACTTCAAGAAGTCACACGCGAACAAGAAAGTGCTGTACGTCACCTCGGAACGCTTTGCCGTCGACTACATCAATTCGGTGCGCGCGGGCCGCGCCAACAGCTTCAAAGACCAGTACCGGCAGTATGACGTTCTCATCATGGACGACGTACAGTTCATCGCGAACACTGAAAAAACGCAGGAGGAGCTGTTCCACCTGTTCAACGCGCTGCACGACAACAACAAACAGATTGTATTCTCCTCCGACAAACACCCGACGCTACTTCCCGGGTTCGAAGACAGGCTCAAGGGACGTTTCTCGGCCGGCATGATAGCGGAGATACCGGAACCGGACGTGGAGTCGAGAATAGCCATAATTAAAGCCAAGATTGAGCAACACGGCTTCTCGCTTCCGGACGACATAATCCAGTACATTGCGGAGAATGTGCGCGGTAATATCCGCGAACTCGAAGGCGCGCTCAATATGATTGTCTGCAAATCACAACTCAAAGGGAAAGCGATATCACACGCCGACGTCCGCGCGCTTATCAAACACAACGTGAAGCCCAACAGGGGTGTCTCCGTCGACGAAGTGGTACGAAGAATCGCGCAGTACTACGAGATACCGGAGAAGAGCATCTACGAGAAAACACGCAAGAAGGAGGTGGTGAAGCCGCGGCAGATTATTATGTACATGCTACGCGAAGAGTTCAGTGTCTCGTACCCGTCGATAGGGGAGAAGCTCGGTGGACGCGACCATACGACCGTCATCCACTCATGCGAAAAAATAAAAGAGGAGTTGAAAATGAACAATTCGCTCGAACAGGAAATCGACCACATCCGCACACTCATCCACGCATAATCGAAATCTCTCTCCAATAACCCTGTGGACAAACTCTATATAAATCACCCACAACACCCCGAACAACATCATGATAACTTCACCAAACACCGGCCTGGCAGAATTATCCCCTTTCTCTGCACATTTCACACACCAGTTCTCAACATTTCAAAATACCCAAATCACTAACCAATATCTCACTTAAATTCACTTCTCCCCACTATCCCCAGTACTAATAGAAGTAATAGTATTTAAATAAGAAAAAGTATGAAGATAACAACAACAAAAGAAAAAATCCTAAATACGATTCTCATGGCGGAAAGGGTTACGGGGAAAAAAGAATCTCTCCCGATACTTGCTTGTATTCTTATCGAAGTAACAAAAGATATTATTCTCCGCGCAACAAATCTTGAGGCGGGTTTCGAGGCCACCATACCGGGCGAGGTTTCCGAGGAGGGAATTATCGCGGTGCCGGCGGCAATCCTCTCGCAAACAATACGCTCAATCGGCGGGGATAAGGTCACTTTTTCCACCGACGACTCCAATCTCCTCGTGGAGTCACGAGGCACCAAGACACTCATAAAGGCGATTTCTCATGACGAGTTTCCTGCGCTGCCGAAAAGCGCGGGGAAGAATAAAATATCTCTTTCACGAGAGAGACTTGTTCGCGGGGTACAGGCGGTCTCATACGCGGCCTCGCCGTCAATGATTCGTCCGGACCTCGGCTCCGTGTACCTCTCGATTAAGGACGGGGCGATGGTTTGTGTCGCGACGGATTCGTTCCGACTGGCCGAGAAGACAGTCTCCGAGAACGGTACCAAAGCCGAGGGTGACGTACTTATCCCGCTGAAGCACGCACTCGAGCTTGTCCATATCCTCGAGCATGTCACCGATGATTCGGTGTCGCTTGCCGCCGAGGAATCTCAACTTGCGGTTTCGGCCGGTGGTATGCGGTACGTATCTCGAGTGGTAGATGCCACATTCCCGAACTACAAAGAGATAATTCCGAAGAAGTTCACGACCGAGGCGACAGTACTCAAAGGTGACCTGACCGAGATGTTGCGCAAGGCGCGTGTGTTTGCCGGCGCCGACATGCACGTGGGTCTCCACATTTACCCGAAGAAGAAAATATTTTCCGCACTTGCGCGCAGTTCTGATGTCGGGGAAATGTCCGACTCCATCGACGCGGCACTCTCCGGCGAGGACCTCGACATCAATTTCCATATCGGCTACATCGCCGATTGTTTGTCATCCATCGAGTCCGACTCCGTCACGCTCGGTTTTGCCGGCACCGGCAAACCGCTTGTCATCCGCGGCGTTTCCGACTCTTCTTTCTTGTATCTCGTAATGCCGCTGAACCGGTAATTCCTAATATGCACACGCAAACCCTTTCCAGATTGTTGTTGTGGCTGATCGCGGCCATTGTCGTTTTGTCCGGACTGAGCTTGACTGCTGACAACTGGTTGTGGCCCCACTGGGACGCATCACGGGGCGCGTGGGTGACGTCAACGAGCGATGCGTATTGGGATAATTCGATGGGGCGATGGCAGGCCGACAAGAGCGCGATGTTTTGGAATGAAGAACGCGGCGTGTGGATGTATGAAAGCGGTGTGTACTGGGACGGTTCTCGCAGTGTGTGGCTCGACTCTGCCGGCGACTACATCGATCCGAGTTTGAATCTATGGGTGAACGCGGCGCAAAACGCATACTGGGATTACCGAACTCGACAGTGGATTCCGCTAGCCACGGTTTCCGGTAGCGCACAGTGAGTATGTCTGCCGACCTTCATGAGCTAACGCGGAAGATACTGGAATTCCGGGACGCGAGGAATTGGAAACAGTTTCACAACCCGAAAGATATGGCGCTCTCGCTTACCCTCGAAGCGGCGGAACTATTGGAACACTTTCAGTGGAAGAACGGTCAGGAGCTCGATAGACATGTTAGCGAGAATCGAATGGCCATCGGTGAGGAACTGGCGGACGTTCTCTATTGGGTGTTGCTCATGAGTAAAGACATTAATGTTGATATCGTCGGAGCGTTTGAGAATAAAATGAAAAAGAATGCTGAAAAGTACCCGATAGAAAAAGCGCGTAATTCGAAGGAAAAATATTCTGAACTTTAGGGTTTGAGGACTGAGTCGATTTTGTCTGTCACGATTTTCAGATGTTCCGGCGTATCAAAATCCAAGCCAGTGCGGTCAATTTCAATGCATGGGAAATCCAATGGCGCATGTGCCATAAACAGACGGTACGCGTTCTTAAGCTGTATCATTTGAGTTTCAAACTCTTTATCGAATGACCGACCGCCCATATCCGCGAAACGCCGACTTGTCTCTATGTCGGCCTCGAGATAAATAGCACATGCGGGACGGGGAAGCGCGGCGGCGTCTGCGTCGAATATTGACTGCATTACTCGCCGTTCAGCAGGTGTCGCGTTATATACCTCTATCCACGGGGCATTGTTGAACCAGAATGTATCAATAAACACGAGCGGATGCGCTCCCGTCATTTTTTCTGCACAGAGATGATGTGCGACGGAAAGATCTCTGAAATACCGATATCGCTCAATAGGGTGTGTGTTCTTCTTTATATACGTGACGATATCTGCATCGGCAGTAGGCTCCTCCCATTCAAGCAAGTAAGGAGCGTGGTAGTGCTCCGCCAATTTTTTCACGAGGTATGATTTTCCTGTTCGTGTGCAACCAATAACGGCGACGATTTTACCCGCCATAGGCTACTGAATCGTGAAGTTGATTTGCGTCGAATCGTTGCCGCCGGTTACGAGTGCCGCCATCGCCTGCAATATCGAAGGGCCGCGCGAAGCGGGGACGTAGGTGATGGTGTACGGCGGCTGCGTTGCCGTGCCGATTGGCGCGCCGTTGAGAAAGTATGTCATCTTAGAAACGCTTTGCGGATTCGGATGCGAAGCGCTCATTGTAATGGAGGTGTTGGCGGGTACGTACGAGTTCGCTATGGGAGAGGTGATGACGAAGCCTTGAGTTGTGGGGGCTCCGCTCTGCGCAGTCGGTCCCGAAATATTTCCGACAAGAGTCTGTCCCGCGGCCCACTGCGCCACGGGATAATCCCACGCCGCGGTTTGCGGGTCGGTGAACGGATTCAGCGGCGGTGCGCCGCGTGGGTCGCTCTTGTTGACCCAGTAGAGGATGTCGTGCACACCCTGCGCAGGGCGGCTGTTCCAGTTGCCCGTGAGCACCGGCGGCAGGGAAGACTGTGCGGGGTCAGGAGAAGGCGGCGGAAAGTCACCGGACGGATATTTCTCAAGTGCGTAGACCATGAACTCGTGCCACATCGGTGCGATAATAAACGCCGCTATTTTTTTTGCCATCGGAGAGTTGTCGTTGTTGCCCGCCCACGCTCCCACCGAGATGCCGGGTGTGTAGCCCAGTATCCAGACGTCGCGGAAATCGTTGGTCGTACCGGTCTTGTCGGCGACTTTGTAGCCGTCGAAGTGGAGCGGCGAATCCGCGCCGAACTCCGGCGTTCGGGCGACGTTGTCGGAGAGAATGTCGTTTATCTCGCGGGCGATTTGCGGCTCGATTACGCGCGTCGCCGTGTTTTGATATTCTTCAAGCAAATTTCCTTTGCCGTCCTCCACCCGCAAAATGCCGGTCGGCGGATTGCGTACGCCGTCATTCGCAAAGACGCTGTATGCGCCGGTCATTTCGAGAAGGGTCACTTCACCGCCACCGAGTACGAGCGTGAGTCCGTAGCGCGCGGCGTCGCTAAGTGTGGTGATGCCGAGTGACTGAGCGGTGGAAATGGCGTCCTGAATACCCGAGAGATACAGTGTCTTGACCGCGACGACGTTTATAGACTGTGCGAGAGCGTTGCGCAGGGTCATCGGACCCTTGAAGTTGCCGTCAAAGTTTGAAGGTGAGTAGCAGGGCGGCGTGTTGTTGAGGTTGTCAGTCGGCGCACACGCAGTCGAAAATTGTGTCGGCAGGTCGAAGAGGACGGTCTCCGGCGTATACCCCCTTTCAAGCGCGGTCGCGTAGACGAACGGCTTGAACGATGAGCCCGGCTGGCGGTGACTCGTCGCGATGTTGACCTTGCCATCGATGGTGTCGTCGAAGTAGCCGCGCGAGCCGACCATCGTGAGTATCTGACCGCTCGTCGGGTCGATAGCCACGAGCCCTTCGTTGGTCGCGTTGAAATTCTGCTGCATCTGCGGCGCCCACTTTGAAACAATATCCTCTGCTTTTTGCTGGAGATTATAGTCGAGCGTAGTGATGACACGCAAGCCGCCCTGCGCGACCACATCCGCGCCGTACTTCTGTTCGAGGTATTCGCGGACGTAGAAAACAAAATGCGGCGCCTTGATACCCACCTCTCTCCCGTCACGGAACTGGACCTGCTCGGCGACGGCCTGCGAGTATTGCGCATCGGTGATGACGCCGAGCGACTTCATGCGGGAGAGCACGAATTTGGCGCGCGCGTCGAGGGCGGCGCGGTGAGAGCCGTAGGGCGAGAAGTAGGTGGGTGCCTGCGGAAGCGCGGCGAGATAGCTCGCTTGTGCGAGGTCTACGTCTTTGGCGTCGATGCCGAAAAAGTACTGACTCGCCTCCTGCACACCGTAGATGGTACCGCCATACGGCGTCTCGTTGAGGTACGTCTCAAGAATTTTCTCTTTCGGGTACGTTCTGGTGAGGCGCAGGGCGAGTATAATCTCTTCGATTTTTCGCGCGATGGTTTTGTTCTGTGTAAGCAGCGCGTTTTTTACCACTTGCTGCGTGATGGTCGAACCTCCCTGCGTGTACGAACCCGTCATGATGTTTACAATGGCTGCGCGGGCGAAAGAGACCGGACGGAAACCGGCATTTGTATAAAACGTGTCGTCTTCGGTCGCGATTGCCGCTTTTTGAATGAACGGACTTATCTGGTCGAGCGTGACCGACGTGCGGCGCACGGAGCCGTGGACGTCGTAGAGGACAATGTTGCCCGTCCGGTCGTATATCTTGGTGCTCTGTGAGACCTGCCGGTTCTCGAAGTTTTCTATCGACGGGATGGGGGTAAACAGCGCCCACACAATGATGCCGCCGACCCCGAAAAAGAAGAGACCCGCCGCGGCGGCGACAGTGAGGCGCATCCACTCGGGGACACGGCTGAACAAACGGCGCGTACGCCGGGACCTGCGAGACTCGCTCATTGGAGTCTATAGTACCGTTTTTTGTGCCTTGCGGCGAGCGGCAGTCGAGCGCGCGAGAGCGAGGTGGGTGACGCCGATGGCTATCGCATCATACTCGTCATCGCGCTTGATTACCTTGCCGATCTTCACGAGTGCGTGCAACATTTTGGCGACCTGCGTCTTGTCGGCGGAGCCCGAGCCTGCCGCCGCGCTTTTCACTTCTCCCGGCGAGTACTCAAATACCGGTATTGCGGTAGAGCCAGCGAGACTAAGTATCGCGCCGCGCACCTCAGCGACCCGCATTGCCGTCTTCTGATTTTTCGCGAAAAACAATTTTTCCATCGCGATGCAGTCCGGCGCGTGCGCGCTCACCAGCGTCTCGCATGCGAGGACCACCTGCCGGAGCCGCGTGGCGAACCCGTCCTCGGCTGACGTCTCGATGCAGTCCGAATAGATGAGTACGTCTTTTGCCCCGTTACGCTCTACTATGGCGACCCCGCAGCGTCCGTATCCGGGGTCTATAGCGAGAACTCTCATGCTCAAAGTATATCCCAAAGAAAAAGGCGGCGGATGTGTTACGGCCCGTCGGATACTCGGAGTCGGAACACCCCATCGGCTACAGCTCGAAGTCTTTCGGCACGTATAAGCCATGTTCCGTCGCCTATTGGTAACACTGCCTTCTTGCCCGCCAACCCAAAATCCCTATACTTAGGTCTATGACTAAGTATTGGAACCCTCGTCGGATTAAACGCATCAAAGACCGGAAACTACGCGCGGCAAAACGCGCCTCAGAAAATGCCGCGATTCTTAGAGAACGTGCTCGTTCTTATACACCGGGTGATGCGCGGAAGAACGCCGGACTCATGCTAGACGCACTCGGTTTGCCGTTGAGACGCCGGATGCTTGCACGACTAAGGCGAGAGGGCACCATGTCGGTTTCCAAGTTGGTCGAACCTTTCCGGATTACGCTTCCATCAGCACTCGAACATGTCCGCGTTCTCGAACGATCCGGTATCATTACGACGCATAAACACGGCCGTGTCAGGCTTTGCGTCTACCGGCCGGAAGCCCTAAAAGAACTCGCTCGCGAGCTCACTTCTCGGGGATTAGAATATAATCCCAATACTTAGGTTTGTACCTAAGTATTGGGATAGGAACAACTCGGTTTTAGGGAAATTTTAGGGAAGGGCGCGTCCCTCAAAAAAGGGCGCGCGTCGGGTACCATCGGGAGGTGGTACGATAGCGGTATGAAGCCAACGACTTTGCGGAGCGCGCTTTTCCTGCGCAACCTTATCTTTGGCGTCGAGGACGGGCTCGTCTCCACGGTGGGTCTGCTCTCCGGCATCGCCATCGCCGGCGTGGACCGCGAAACCATTTTTCTCACGGGGGTGGTACTTATTTTTGTAGAGGCGTTCTCGATGGCCGCCGGCAGTTTCCTCTCGGAGGCGTCAGTCGAAGAAATGGGCGGGGGAGTTGACGATACCCGCGGTTCGGTTGCGGCGGGGGCGGTCATGTTTTTCTCATACTTCGCGGCGGGCATCATCCCGCTCTTTCCGTACATCTTCTTCAGCGTCGCGACGGCATTCGCCACGTCGGTCGGGTGCTCTATTCTCGCGCTATTTATACTCGGATATTGGAGCGGGAGGGAAACGAAGGCCGTCTGGCGCAAATCGTTGCGGATGGGACTCGTCGGCGGTCTTGCAATAGTAGTGGGCGCGCTCGCGGGCACGTTTGTGCACTTGTAGGGAGTGTCGCTTTTTTGACGTTGACGGCAATAAAGAATGCGGGCCGCCCTGTGAGGGGCGGCCCGTCGTTTACTAATGTGCGAAGGCGATGCCGTTGCGCAGTTTGCGTCTGATTTCCCAGAGCACAAGAATTATCGCCTTGCGAAGCTTCTCGAGTCCGTGTCGGTGCAGGAGCGGTAGCACGAACTGGATAACGTCGTCGATTTTTCGTCCGAGCCTTTTTGCGCTGCGTTTCCACAGAGTCAAAAGGTTGTCGAGCACGTCCACACCCTTGTTCTCGACATCTTCCTTCGACGCGAGACCAAGTAGGCGATAGAACTCACGCTCGCTATCTCGCTTCGACATGCCTCGCTTTTGCACGGGTTTTGTCATGTGGCGGACGCGGTTCTCCGTGTCGCCACCGAATCGTGCGCCGATGCGCTCGAGTGTCCACTTCTTCCGGAATGTCTCCGACAGGTCGTGGAGAAATTCGCCGGCGATGCGACATGGGTCGCGCGCGCCACAGAATATCCAGAGAATCAGTGCGCAGCGGAAGGCGTGCCTGAATTCACGCTCACCGCTGTGCCGGCGCCGGTCGCCCATCTCGCGCTTGGCAGTATCGTGCGCATCGAGAATGTGCTTGTACCCATAGCTACCCGGGACGTGCTCACTCTGAATCAACGCGATGAGCCCTTCACGGTCGGTGATGACACCGAGAAAACTCAATTCATCACGCAACTGTTCCGGCATATTCATCTGATTGACGATAGTGCGGGCCTGCGGCCCGTACTTCCGATAGCGGGCGCTTCTCACGCCCGCACTTAAGCGGGGCATGAGAGCCTCCCTAACACTCGTTAAACTGCAGCGACCATATCATCGCTGCTCACACGAGGCAAGAACTAGGCGGCGTTGGTGTAGACGTTTTCCACATCGTCATGCGCGTCGATTTTTTCGAGAACTTCCATGAGCTTCGCACTATCTGTGTCGGAGAGCGGTACGGTCGTCTTGGGCACGTAGCCCTCCTCGATACTTTTTTCAAATGCCCACATGGCCGAGCCCGGCGCGGCGAGTGTGAGACCGTTTTCAGTAAGTAAGTGTTTTATTTCCTGCGCCGTTCTGTTGCGGCTATCAGTGAGTGCTTCAATGAGAATGGCCGCGCCACCCGGCCCGTATGTTTCGTAGGTGATTGATTCGAGCGATGCCGCATCGGCCGAAATGCCTTTTGCGACGGCGCGCTCGATAGTGTCTTTGGGCATGTTGGTTTTCTTGGCGGTCTCGATGATGGCGCGAAGTCCGGGAAGGGTGATGTCTCCGCCGGCTTTCTTGCTCTCTACTGCGATGCGCCGCCCGAGTTTGCCCCAGAGATTGCTCTTGGCCGCGTCGGCCGCACCTTTCTGTCGTTTGATTTGCGCCCATTTGTTGTGACCTGACATTTGAACAGTTTATAGTTTTTAGTTGATAGTGGATAGGGGATGTACAAAACGAATCAGCGGCTCCGTGAAGCCGCTGATAACAAGTCTGAACAACTTATGCCGTGGCGATGTTGACGCCGGGAGAGTTCGCATCCCACACCGCGAGCACGCTCTTGCTGAACTCGCTCTTGGGCGAGCGTGCCAGTGCGTGTTTGACCGCCTCATCCCAATCCTCCACCGTACCCGGCCGGATGTTGAGGTAGAGAGCGAGCCAGTCGACCGAGGACCGCAGCTTCCGGTGACGACGGGTGATATGGATGACGCCCTGTTGCAGCAAGAAATTCGGTTTGCACCCATCCGTGCCCGACAGGTGCGAGCGCGTGAGTTTCATCCGGTGGATCAAATCGTCCTCGATTCTCTTGAGCACAATCTTTTGCGTGCGGGTCAATTCCTGCAACGCGTCCTCGTGCCGCCGGTTTGCGGTGGAGAGAGAGGTGGTGTCACTCATCTTCGCATTCCTCCTGAAGCTACAGGCATCCTATACATCAGTTTCAAGTCATGCAACATATGCACTTTTTGCACACCCTTTATGCACATAGTTATCCACCTACTTATACAGCGGTTTTCCACTGAAACGCGATAGTTGCGTTCATCGGTGATTCAAACGGAAGTTTTATACTCTACGGACTGATGCGCTTTACCGTGCGTCGGTCGTTCTCAAGGGGGCGGTGGCAACATCGAGAATCCCGGAAAACAGTTCCCAGAGTATATCGGAGCGTACGTTCCGAGACAGTGCGGGAATCGTCGGCTAGAGCACAGAGGTGTCGGGCGCGCAGCGAGGAGATCATATCGATTTGCTCCGGACCTAGCACTTACTCGAAATAGCCGTGAACGCAAAAGCCTCCCGCAAGGGAGGCTTTTGTGCGAGACCCACGAGCCGCTCTCGCGACTCGCAAGTGTTTACCGTGCGCACCCCCATTGTACGCGCTCAATTTCCAATTTTGTTTCTTATCCACATAAAGGCGTATGTTTGTTCATCGGCGTTGACAGCAATTTGTGCCGGCATACTCTGTGCTCAGGACCCTCAGTTGCGGAGGACGCAATGAATACTCCAGCGCCAAAAGAATACCCACTTTTGCCTGAGACAGCGAGCCACGTATTTCAATTTCTGCGCACGGAAGCAGAGAAAAATGTCCGCGTTCCGCTACCGAATCTGTACGGGCTTTCGGATCGCGAACTGGCCGAAGCCCTCATCAGAGAGGCGAGTCATGCGACGCTTCTCAATCCGACGCTGATTACGCAGGATTCATACGAAGACCGTCTATATTCTGTGTTTACGGCGGTTCGCGCGCGGCTCGCCGGCAAGAAACCGCCGCTCCAAGAGGGTGACGAGGTCGTTCTCGAACAATGGCAGGGGGACATTCGCGAGCTCGAAGAGGGTCAAACGTATTTCGTACAACGCATCCTTTTCCGGTATATGGAAATCAGCAGCGCGGAACCGGACTGGGAAGTGAACGTTAGCTTGGACGAGGCAGGCGAGCAAGCTCCAGGTGGCGGTTTCGCGAATTACGACGCACGTCTATTTAAGAAAGTGACGCAAAAAGCGGCGGCGTAAGGTGCGTGATTTGTTAAAATGTAACGGCGCGAGCAATCGCGCCGTTTTGCTATACGAGTTTTTCTTGCGCGATGTTACTGCGCGGGCGCGGGTTGTTTCAGTAGTTTCATATAGAGCACGGTCGCAACGGGGCTGAAAAAGACGATCGCATACGCAATCCATACATATGATGTGAGGAAGGGACCGAATCCCGCGGTCGGGGCCACGTACAGCGCGTCGAGCAGTGCGTGCAGACTCACCCATCCCGCACCGCACAGAAGCGCTGTTTGGGGCGAGACGATATCGAGCGCGCGCGTCGCGGCGGCGATTGCGATACCCGTCACGACGTAGCTTGCAATCTGGGCGCCCCAGCCGTAGTTCATGCCGTACGCGGCAAGCAGTGACCACAGCATGAAGATAGTGGCGTAGGCGAAGAAGCCGTACAATAGAAAGCGAGTATACGAAACCCCCTGCATATGCAAATTCTACCACCCAATCAGTAGTATATGTCGTTTCAAGAATCTTCGCGCTGGGTACTCGTCGCCGTTTTTCTCGTAGCGGGACAATGGGCGCTCTCTTTCCCCGTGCAACAACAGCCGTCCGCGCTCTTGGCGCAAGCGGCGAAACCCGTAGTTTGTCAGGACAAGAAAGGAGCGGTAACCGTCGAAGAAGAGTGTAAGCCGGGTTGTGAATATTTGGTGCGGCCGAGCTATACCAAGCAGGAGTCCGTGGATGTCCTCGCGTCGGTCTCGGACCCCACGGGCAAACTGCCCGGCACGGTGAAGTACAGAGACGGCAAGGGAACCATCATAATGATTTGCGACGGGACGGTGGGAAAGTCGCTCGAAAATCATACGGGAGCTCTACAGTCGGGAACGCCTCTTCAGCCGCAAGGGCAACTTCTTCCATCCGGCCCGACAGCGACGCTTCTTCCGTCGGGTCAGACGGGTCAAATCGACTCCGCCTTCTCGGGCTCCGGTGGATATACGCCGACTCCGCTTGAATATCGAGAATCAGTTCCGAGTGATTTTTTCGGCGTGAAGCCATCGGGCTCGCTCGGAGCCGCGCCCAATCCCGCCGTGAGTTTCGACGGCTTCCTCGGGGGGAACTACTGTCTCGGGCAGTTTTGTCCCGTAGAAGGAGAGGGAGTTCAACGGAACTCCGATGCGTTGCCGAATGACGGAAACCTGAATGGGAATACGTTTGGAAACGTCGCCGAAATAAATTCCTCTCGCATTCCGCAAAACGTCGGCATAGAAAACGCGCTCATCGCGGACAGGGCGCGCCTCAACATGTCCAACGACTTGAGAATATATTCCGCCGCGCAGGAGTGGAGCGGCTTTCAGCAGAGCGGACGGTTGGATGAACCGTTGTACGTAGGCGTCGACGGTGAGCGTACGGTCGCGCAATCAATCAATGCGGCCGTCCGCGACTATGCACAGCAGGACGTCGGCTATGCCGTAGCGGAGGTGACCGGAGAAACCGCCGTGGGCGAGCAGGGTGTGCTTATTTCGTACACAAAAGACGCAGTGCTCGCGCGCGACCCGTACGACGGCTCACTTTTGTTCGCTGATGCCAAAGACCAGTTACCGGTTCTCTACACCGCAGACGGACAGGCGGTGCCGACATCAAATCAGTCCGGAGAGTGGTTGGGGGTGATGAAGGAGAGAATTCAGACTCCGGCGGAGTTGCGGGAATTTGAGAGGGCATATACTGGAACCTATTCGGCGGTATTTACGCCCGCTGATATCAAGGTTCCCGGATTGAAACTCGATATGTTACCCGACGATGTGAGGAATACGTTCGACAGTCTCGCGAGATGGGACGGCAATGGTCCGGAGTCGATGGGTGCATCCAATGACGTGATAATACGCAGCTTAGACGGTGAGGAAAAGTTGCGGATATCGGACGATGTATACCGTGCGATGCAAGCGCACGAGAACGAGGTGTATGGAATTGATGCGGCCGCGCATCGTATCGAGCGCGACACGCAAGGCAAAATGAGTTTGGACATTTCCAGTCTTCCACACGAGACAAATGTCGGGGGCTTGCTTGCTCCCGAATACGCGCTCGTGCCGCTGCCCGGCGAACTACGGGCGTGGACGGCAGGCGCTATTGAAACCGAGCTGGGCAAATATCCGCCGGAGTATTGGGAAAACGCAAACAAAGGCGCGATATACGACTATATGCCGCGTCCCGATATGCAGGGTGTGGTACGGGAGGGCGGACATGCGACCCTTCCCGGGGACCCGAAGGCGCATATTTATCTCAATGGCTTAAATACCGGTGCCGGTGTTGCAGTAATCCTTAACCACGAACTTGCGCACTACAACAATGACAAGACTTTTGTGTCGGACGAGATATTCGGTACCCGTGTGTACGGGCCCGCATACGGGATGTCGTACGCGGGCTCCAGCGGGTACGAAGCCATCACGTCGGGGAAGTTTGACATTGGCCGTCCGGATGGATTCACCGCCAGTTACGGCTATCGCGGCGGCGTGCAGGAAGATAAAGCGAGCATCGCGGAAGCCATGTTCACCAATTATTCTGTCGTTCAGCAGGCGATGCAGACGGACCCCATTCTTGCGCACAAAGTTCAGCTTCTCCAAAGCGGGTTTGAAAAAAGTACGAACGGCGTCATGAATGAGGCCTACTGGCAGAACTTGAGACCGATTGACCCGTGGTATCAGCTCCCGCCTGCAGTGTCGAGACCGAGCTTCTTGCGAACACTCATATCGAAGCTGTGGTTTAGATAACGTGCCTCGGCGCAATCAGCTCCGTAGCCGCCGTCACAATAATCGGCGCAAGAAGAATGATGCCGTAACTGATGAAATTGAATGACGTGAGCAGAGATTCAAATCCGGCGACGGGGACGACGAACACGACGTCGAGCACGATATACACGAGAGTCCAACACACTCCGTACATCCATGCGTTTGCGTTTGTCGCGCCGACAAATCTCGTCGCAAAGAATGTCGCGAGCGCGGTTACCACATAACTCACGAGTTGCGCGTTTATCCCGTACGCCGCACCATACGTCGTCATCAAAGACCACAACATAAATACACTCGCGTAGATAATAAATCCCGTAGCTATTAAATATTTGTAGTTGACCCGCATACCATCCAATATACCATTGCCTCATGAAGCGCCCCGGGTCGGGAGGGACATCTGCAATTTTTCTTGCCGCATCGGCGATGCTTTTCATCTCCGGTGCCGTGCTTCTTACCCATCCGCCCGCACCGGTATCGGGGTCCGACCCGGCGCGACTCGTAGCGCAAGCAGCCGCACCGTCGGGTTCATCGAGCATGATAACGAAAGGTGTCCTCGAGTCACCCTGCGAGAACGGTTACGTGTATGAAATTCAAACCGCACCCAAGGATTCCAAGGAACCGTTCGTGATAAAGCGGTCGCTCAATCCCGACGACCCGGACAAACGATGGTCCGGCACCGTGAAGTACAGGAGACCGCCGACGACACCCGGCGGTAAGGCGACCATCATCACTCTGGCGTGCAGGGATAAGGTTGCCGACATGATAAAGCTAACGCGAGATGTCACAAATCTCGGATCAGGACCGAAGTTGTCGTACAGCGATTTTGCCGTCGATTTCCCGATGGACCCGAGAAACACCGACCAGCTGACCTCGGTATTCACGCCACCGGCCAAAGACTCAAATACAGCCGTCGCTCCCGCCGGTAGCGGCGATAAGATTCCGGTCGTTGCAGGGGAACTACCTCCTGCTGGGCAGGCCGTACCACCCGCGAATAGCGAATTGTATGACCGGAACAATCAGGCCACCATCAATCCGTCTAAAGACCCCTTGGAATCCTCGTCTGAATGCCCGACGTGCGGAACAGGGGAGAAAAATGCGCAAAGGACACCCGCTCCGGCCGGCTTACCCTCTCCGGAATACGTAGCCGGTCTCAACAGTCGCATTTCCGGTGTCGCGACAGCCGCTCTCGAGAAAAACTCCGACGTTGTGGCTCTTGGCGGCGCGGATGTCGTCAAGGTGTGCGTCGCCGCACAAAATTGCCACGAGGTGACACCGAAGACCAAGGGGATCGAATCTTTTTTCGCGACCGGTGACGATATCAACGGGAAGTACTCGAAAATCGTTACCGACGCGACCTACACCGCCATCAAGAGTCAGGCTGGACTTGGACTCGTTGACCGGCCGAATCAGGACATTACGCGCGCGCGGACCGACACCTCCGTCGCCGGCGGCGATATGTGGAAGAAGGGAGATTCTACCGGCGGGTGGCAGGCGCTCACGTTCAACAACCGCGATCCGGACCGTCCTCTGTTGATGTGGACGAACAACATGTTGCCGACCGACAAGACGGCATCCGATATCGTGGTGTTCAAAGGTGATGGTACCGGTGTCCCCGTCCGGACGAACGGCGAGCTGGTAAATCCGGGCGGATTCGTATCACAGTTAGAAGACAGATTTACGACACCGAAAACGTACGACACGCTGTTCTCGGCCGTGGTCGGGACCAACAAATCGGAAAGTGACCGCGCCAATTTCAAATTGGCGGACCCTGCCTCACCCATTGGCGAGAGGACAGTCACGGTTGTCAACAACGACCGCACTTCGCTCGCGACACTTCCCGAACAGGCGTACAGCGCACTTCAGAATTGGGGTGACAAAGTGTACAAGAACGATTTTCAGGGCCAACTCAAACTGGCATCGGCCGACAAGTTGTCGTTTGCCCCATCCGATGCGTTTCCCAAAGACATCGGATTCGACCAGAGGTTCGCGCCCGCTGCCGGGCTGACACCGCTTACACCGGACAGACGATATGAAAAGCAGGAAGCATTGTTGACCGCCGCCCAACGGTATACACCCGAGTACTGGGCAAGCCTCCGCGAACCTGCGGTGATTGCAGACTTCGGTAAAATTCCAAATGACGATCGGGTAAAAGCGGGAGCGTACACCTACCTTCAGCCCGGCAACCAAATTGTTTGGATAAACGGAAACTACAAAACCGAGTGGCTCGCTCAATCCTTTAACCATGAGACCCTGCATTTGGTGGAGGGGCTCAGGAGAAATAATCGTTTTTATCCGACGGACAGTGACTGGGGAAACGCGATGTTTGGTGAGCAGTACGGAAAGGTATATGCAACGGAATCTGGAGTATCCTCTATTGCTTCGGCCGGAGGATATGTCAACTGTACCGAATATGACCGGCCCGAGGGGTTTCCTTCGTGCTACGCGTATAGCGGCGGCCCCATGGAACACAAGGCCGAAATGCAGATGCTCATCATGGGAAATTACAATCTCGCCTATCAGGAAGCGCAGAAAAATCCTTTTTTTAAAAAAGGATTTGACCTCATCATGCAGAGCCTATTCAAGGCGTCGAGTGGAACGATGACGGAGGAGTATCTGGCGTCACTGCGGCCCACTCTCACGTATACCGCGCTTCCAAAAATCAATATTCCGTTGACGACAAGGATTTTCATGGGCATCAACAGGAGGTAGTCCCGGGAGGCAGGACACACGTGCCTGCTGTAGATAACAAGACCATGCACTCATCGTGCGCGGTATGATGCGCGTGTATGACCCGCCGGCAGATGGTCGGACTGACACTTGTGTGTGTTGCGGTATTTGTGACCGGCACTTTTGCAAGCGCAGCGACAACCCCGGACAACTCAAACACATGCCCCGCATACGGCAAGACCGCGAAGGGTGTCGAGAAACGTCCGTGCCGGCCGGGCAGTACACACAAAATAACTTTCGGTGTCGGCGGAAAGTACACACCGGCGGTCGGCGTACAGTCACGATGCCTGACGCAGGACCAAGAAGCGCAGTACGTCAAAGACCGTGGTGCCACCTGTACGGTGGAGTACTGCACACCGGCTCAAGACGGCAAAGAGAAGTGCACAAAGAAAACAGTCAAGATTGACCTCAACAAAACGGACCCATATGGCGGAGTTTCCCCGTTCTCGCAACAAGCACAGGCCGACAGCGCGCGGTTGGCCGCATACTCGGCGATGAACGATACGGCCGCCGCGTACCGCGCGGGTAATATGGCAAAGGTCCAGGAGATTGCAAATCAGACCAAGGCCAATCCCGAGGTCAGTGCCCTCATCAACAGCGCGTTTTCAAACATCAAGTCCCCGGCTGCCGGAGGGGGTGCAGTAGGTACTTTGAGTGACGAAGCGAAACTGCAAGCAGTCATCGCAAGTCTTGACCCTCAAAAGTCCGGCACCGCACAACCTCCGAAAGATGTGGTCACCCCGAAGAGCGATACTATTGCCGCGGACGTTACGGTCGAGAAAGCTCCCAAAGACAACGCGAACATGCCGTGTCCTGCCGGCGCAGCTTGCGACACACAGGGGAAGACCGCCACTCCGGCGTCGACATTCTCGCCCGCGACCGAAGCAAACAAAAAAACCGCCACACAGCCGGCCCAGCCAACTTCATGGTGGGGCTCGGTCACCAACAAAGTGAGCGACTACCTGCCCGCCTCCGTCAACCGCTGGCTTGGCCTCGCCAATCCTCCCGACTTCCGGCCGTACGACCCCGCTACCGACGTGCCGCTTTTGGTGAAAGAAAACGACTCGGCCTCGTTGAAAGACAAGTTGCATTTAGACCCGTTCGACACACAAAGTCCCGTTGTGCTCATGAACAAAGACGTCAGTGTCAGTAGCGGCGAGACCGCATTGCAAGCGATGACAAAGAGACAATCACAAGCCGTGCAGACCGCGGACATTGACCCCGATACACCCGTTCCTTCCGGCGGCATTGTGGTCACGCCGCTCGATGCAAGTGGTAAACCGAATCTCGGCGCGTCACAAGTAATGGAAGCGGGCACGTGGAGAGATTTTCTCAACGAGGTAAATGGCAACGACAAGTACAACAACACCGTGATATCGGTGAATATACCGAGTTCGGAGCAGAAGACGGAGACTCCGGCGGGGGCGGATGTCACCCTGTCTTCGTTTGAAGACCTACCGGCATCGGTGAAAGAGGTGTTCCAAAAACAGGATGCTCCGAACAAGCTAGCTCCACCACAGGTGGCCGACAACCCTCCGCCGGGCACAGAAAGTCCGACGTTGGCCAACAACACTCCGGCAGGGAGTCCACAGAACGAGAGTCCGAAAGAATCTCCGGCACCACCGGCTCCGCAGCCTCCCACGCCCACTGTGGAGCAATCATCGCCGCCGGTGCCCACGCCATTGCCGGAACCGACGATGCTCCCGCCGGCTCCACCTGAAAAGGAAGAACAACCGCCGGATCCGCCCAAAGAGCCGCCGAAACCGGAAGAACCGAAGCCGGAAGAAAAACCGGTAGAACCGCCCGTGCCTGTTCTTTCCTCGCCGACCAAGTCAGCAGAATCCGTACCCACGCCACTGCCTGAGCCGGAGCTGAAGGACAAACTTCCCACACCAGAATCGACCACCCAATCGAGCAAGGAAGAGATTGAAGACTGCAAGGGCAATATCGACTGCAGGCTTCGAGATATCAGAAAATGGTTGGATGATTTAGAGCGCCCGAAAGAGCCTCCCAAAGAATCTTCGTTGACCACGCCATCATCGCCGTCGTCACTGAGTAGTCTATCCAGCTCACACCCACGATATGTTCCGGGCGAATCCAGCGAGAGTTTCCAAAAGAGGGTTGATGCGTGGTGGGAGCAATCGAGCAATCAGTCATTAGAGGATTTTATTAACAGTCGAGGTGGTCAGGTGGGTCAATGCGAAAGCTGTCATAACCCTCAGATGGGCGGAGGTGCCGGCCCGACGACGGACTATAAGGGAATCGGCATCAGAATACAGTACGAAAGAAAGGAAGTTGACGGCAAGGCCCTCCCGGGCGGAATGATTCTCAGTGTGTTTCCCAATACTCCGGCGGAGCAGGCGGGACTGCGGGCGGGAGACTTCTTGCTGACTCTTGACGGAGGGAAAACCTCCATGATCTCCGGGATTAAGGGGGAGCCCGGCACGTCGATCAAGGTCAGGTATTTACCACAAGGTGCAACGACACCGAAGACGGTAACGGTCACGCGGGCCATCATTATGTGTAGCGTCTACGGGTGTCCGTAGGAACTTACAGCAGTTTCGATTGCGCGGTCGTGGTATCGGCACCAAGGTGCTCGTAGGCTTTCTTTGTCGCGGTTCGACCGCGAGGTGTTCTTTCCAAAAGTCCGTTTTGCATGAGGTATGGTTCGTTCACTTCTTCAATCGTCGCTTCTTCCTCCGAGAGCGCGGCCGCAATAGTTTTCAATCCGACGGGGCCGCCGCCGAATTTTTCGATAATCACAGTAAGAATGTCACGGTCGGTCTGATTGAGTCCGCCTTCGTCTATTTCGAGAAGCGCGAGTGCCTTTTTTACCGTTTTGATATCCAATTTTTCTTCATTCACCGACGCGAAATCACGCGCACGTTTCAATAAATAATTCGCAGTACGCGGAGTCGAGCGCGAGCGGTGCGAAATTTCCATGAGCGAGTCTGCGTCAATGATGATATTCAATATTTTTGCCGAGCGGCGGAGGATTTCGGCGATTTCTTGATCGGTGTAGTACTGCAAACGGAACGTACCGCCCGAAAAGCGCGAGCGCAGAGGTGCGCTAAGCATAGAAATGCGCGTCGTCGCGGCAATCAGCGTGAACGGTGGCAATTCCAATTGCACTGTGCGGGCCGCCGGACCCTTGCCGATGACGATATCAAGCACGCCCGCTTCCATAGCAGGGTAGAGGACTTCTTCAATGGTGCGATTGAGGCGGTGGATTTCGTCTATAAAAAGGACGTCACCCGGCGAGAGGTTGGTGAGGATGGATGCAAGGTCGCCGACGCGCTCAATAGCGGGACCCGAAGTGCTCCGGAGATTTGCGCCGAGCTCTTTGGCGATGAGGTGCGCGAGCGTGGTCTTGCCCAAGCCGGGTGGACCGTAGAGGAGGACGTGCTCGGGCTGGTGATTGCGGCCTTTGGCGGCAGTGAGGAGGATGCGAAGGTTCTCCTTGATTCCTTCTTGGCCCACATATTCGGCCCACGAAACAGGACGAAGCGCCTGATCGAGGGAGCGGGGGGACTTTTCTATTGAATTTTCGGCTGGCTTGGTCATAATTCGGCTCTTTTGCCAGCGCTAGCTGGGAAACGAGGCGGGGACTTGCCCCGTTAGAGGCGAGTTTACGAGCTCTCTAATGGGGTTGACAAATGGCTCTAATATGCTATACTGGACTTTAGAAGCGGATATTGTCCGCTTTTTCCATTTCTATGGAGACGCACAGCTTTGGGCAATGGTGACTTTACCGAGGACGCGAAGGTTTCGGCTCTCGTCATCCTTAGGTCCCGGTCGCAACATTCTCCCGAATGCATTGCCCAAACTTGTGCGTCTCTTTACCCCGAACATAGTCGAGGGGCAACTAATTTGAACCATAACACCCGATTGCCAGCGCGCAATCGGGTTTTGTGGTCTAAAATTCTGCCTCAATAAAATGATTCGGACGTCGGCGTGTTACGGCCGACGTCCTTTGTCTTTAGGGGCGCGCGAGCTTCGGCATCTCGTCATCAATCATTCGTTCCAGTCGGGGCGTTGGGAATAGCAAGGTCACACGTTTGTCATGCGGATGTATTTTCTCACGAATCAGTCCGGTTGAGATTGCCTGCTTGATGATTTTTTCGCTAGTCTTCATGTGCAGAATGTGCATGCGCCGCATCGCCCCAGACTTGTTAAGCGGCTTGCCGTCATTTGCTGACACATACACATTAAGCAGAAGCAGAACCATCCCGTGTTCCGCGATGAGCCCATGGCCACCGAATTCTCCGTCAAACCATGAATGGTTGAAGATGTTCAACAACGCCGCAGCTGCTTTCAGCGCCGATAACCGCTGTCCTTGTCTCGTGTTATGTAACACGGGTAGCCTCCCAAGTGGCAGTTAAACCGTTACTGGAGGCAGTCTCCACTAGCAAGAAAACAAAGTCAATCAAGCGATTGTTTCCAACATCACTTCATCGTTGAGGTCCACCACGCGGGAGAGTTCGTCGAATGATGTCACGCCCTGCAATATTTTCACCGCGCCGTCTTGCGCCATGCGGCGGATTCTTGGGTTGCTGTATCTGACGATAATTTTTCCAATTGGATTTCGTTTCAGCCTCAGGAAACATGCACTTTCGCGCCCACGGCAGCGAGAATGCGTGATGCGGTTTTAAGCGTGGGGCTTGATTCGCCAGTCTCAAACCGGGCAATGGCCGCCTGCTGCATGTTGGCGCGTTTGGCGATTTGCGCCTGCGTGAGCTTCTTTTCAATACGCTTGCGGATAATGGCAAATCGCACCGCCCGCTCAAGGGCTCCCGCTTCGTAGAGCGTGCGGGTTTCTTTGTCTTTCAGGAGCTCGCGCCTCATGTGCTCAAACGGTACGTATCCGAGTTTCTTCGCTCGGGCCAGAAACGTTTTTTGTTCCTTGGTCGATCTTTTTCCCATGCGTACCATAATAACGAATACGTTATAATTACGCAAGCTCCCCGAATCTTCTGTGCGCTGTTCGCAGTTCTCGCGGTGGTATTTTGTTCGATTTCTTTACAAAGCCGTTTACTATGTACACCGTGTCTCCCGAAAAGCCATATAACAAGCGGACTTGGACAGAACCTTGAATGCGCAATTCAAACAGGTTAGCCGCAACTTTTTTACTGTCGGGCGGCGGGAGCAGTCGCCCAAACATTTCTAAGGCATCAAGTTGCTCCGTAGCTTTACTTTTCAGATCGGGCGGAAGTGTTTTTAGGAATTTTCTCACTGAATGATGGATACTCAGCGACGTCATAGTAGCTACGCAATCGTCTCCAACATCACTTCATCATTGAGGTCCACAACGCGCGAGAGTTCGTCGAATGATGTCACGCCCTGCAATATTTTCACCGCACCATCCTGTGCCATACGGCGGATGTTCTGGTGTTTGGCGGCGTGCCAGATGTCGCGCTCGGACGAGGTGTGGCGCACGCACTCTTCGATTTCTCTGTCCATCAAAATCACTTCCACCACGGCGATACGGCCCTTGTAGCCGAGGCCGCCGCACTTTTCACAACCCTTCGGCACCCACATCTGCTCGCGATTCGCCGGCAGGTCTTCGGTGTGCGGGACGTTTTTGAGCAAGAAATTCATTTTCTCGAGCTCTTTGCCGGTAATCGGCGCGGCTTGCCGGCAATTGGTGCATAGTTTTCGCACAAGACGTTGTGCCATCGCGCATGTCACCGCCGCGCCGAGCACTTCGGCGGAGACACCCATGTCGATGAGGCGGGGGAACGTACCGCCGGCGTCGTTGGTGTGCAGTGTGGAGAAGACGAGGTGGCCCGTGAGCGAGGCGTGCACGGCGGTCGCCGCCACTTCTGCATCGCGGATTTCGCCGACCATTATCACGTCGGGGTCTTGGCGCAAGGTAGAGCGCAATCCTTGCGCGAATGTGTAGTCTTTTGAAACTTGGGTCTGCACGATACCGGGGAGGTGATACTCGACAGGGTCTTCGATGGTGACGATTTTAATTTCCGGTTTGTGCACTTTGCGCAAGAACGCATAGAGCGTCGTCGTCTTACCGCTCCCCGTGGGCCCCGTGTTCAAAATCATGCCGTTGGGCTTCGCGATTTCGCGGTCGAAAATATCCATCAGGTACTTGTCGAAGCCGAGCGCTTCCATCGGGAGTGCGATGGTGGTCGGGTCCAAGAGACGCATGACGATGGTTTCCGCATACGAGCCGGGAAGGACCGAGGTGCGTATTTCGACTTCCTTGCCGCCGACGACGATGGAGAAGCGGCCGTCCTGTGCCGCGTTTTTTATGTTGAGCTTGAGACCCGACAAGAGTTTGAGACGCGAGGATATGAGCGCATAGGTCGGTGTGTCGAAGACAAGAACCTCGACAAGCACGCCGTCGAGACGGTAGCGCATGCGCACGCCTGCCTCTTCGGGCTCGAGGTGCACGTCGGAGGCGCCGAGGCTAAGCGCTCCGGCCATAATGATTTCCAAGACGCGCGAAATGCGATGCGTATCTTTGCTCTTGGTGTGTGAATTGATTTCCACGCGCACGTCGTCGAGGGTTTTGAGCTTTTGCAACATCTGCTGAATGGTGTCGTTGGAGAGCGTGAGAATACCGGCTTCCGTCTCGGTCGCGTATGAAATATCGTGGAAGCGGTCCCACGCATGTTCGAGTGAGGCCTGCGAGACGATAAACCGCCGCGGTTCGTAGCCGAGGTGCTCGAGGTCTTTGAGTATCTCCAGTGCGTCGGCCCGCTCGGGTGCGCGCATTCCCACGAAGAGCAGTTTGTTCACTTTGTGGAACGGTGCCACCTCGGCCGCGCGCGCCTGTGCTTCGGGCACAAGGCGAAGCGCGTCGGTGTCAATGGACTTGTTGGTGAGGTCGACGTACTCGACGCCGTACTTACCGGCAAGCATCGCCGCGAGCTGCTCCTCCTCTTTGGCACGAAGCTCACGCAGACGCTCCTCCTGTTTTTTCTCGTTGAACTGCGTCATTGTCCTTGTATTGTACACTGGCGGGATGCAGGAACGGACAGACTCGGGTGAGCAATTGAAATCGTTGGCGCAGAAATATGTGCATGCGCTGTCTCCGCGCTCACGTGCGACCATCGTTGCACTCTCCGGTGAGCTTGGGGCGGGGAAGACCACGTTCGTGCAGGGAGTTGCCGCGACGCTCGGCATACGTGAGACCGTCGCAAGTCCGACGTTTGTTATAGAGAAAGTGTATGAGTTGGAGGGACAAAAATGGGAACGGCTCATACATATAGACGCATACCGTCTGAAAAGTGCGCACGAGCTTGAGGTTCTCGGCTGGAAAGAAATCACCGCGGACTCCGCGAATCTCATACTGCTGGAGTGGCCGGAGAGGGTTCCGGAACTCATACCACGAGACGCTCTCCGCGTCTTCATAGACATCGAAAATGACGGGCGTATCATCTCAATTGACTATGGCGGCAAAGAAAAAAACTGAAACCTCTGGCAAGAAACTTCGACTCGTCTTGCTCGACAGTCACGCGATTTTGCACCGCGCGTACCACGCGCTCCCTGATTTTTCTTCAAGCAAGGGCGAGCCGACGGGCGCACTCTACGGGCTCATCCTAATGCTCCTCAAAATCAAGAGCGACTTGAAACCCGATTACATCGTCGCCGCGCGCGACTTGCCCGGTACGACACATCGTCACGAACTTTTTGCGGACTACAAAGCGAAGCGCGTGAAAGCCGAGGATGAGCTTGTGGCACAGCTCGAGCGCGCGCCGAAAATATTCCAAGCGTTCGGCATCCCCGTCTACCAAAAAGAAGGGTACGAAGCCGACGACGTATTGGGGACTATCGTCAAACAGATACGCACGCGCGCCGATATCGAAACCATTATCGCCTCGGGCGACATGGATACGCTCCAGCTTGTGGGCGAGCGGGTAAAAGTGTTTACCCTGCGCAAAGGACTCTCCGACACAGTGCTCTACGACATCGACCGCGTGAAAGAGCGTTACGGATTCGGACCCGAGCACGTCGTCGACTACAAGGCACTGCGCGGCGACCCGTCCGACAACATTCCCGGCGTCAAAGGCATCGGCGAGAAGACGGCGACCGAACTCATTCAGCAGTTCGGCTCCGTAGATGCGATATACAAGGTGCTCAATAAAAATCCGAAAGAGTTGGAGAAAGCCGGTGTGAAGCCGCGCGTCGTCGAGCTCTTGCGCGCGGGTAAGGAGAGCGCCGCGTTTTCCAAACAACTCGCAACGATTCACCCCGATGTGCCGGTACATTTCTCACTGCCGGACCACAAGTGGGACATGCCCGAGCATGTCGCGACTATCGATGCGCTGTGCGACGAACTCGAGTTCCGCTCCGTCAAAGAGCGTCTGCATAGCGTGCTTCACAGCGGCGAAGCGAAAGCGGAACCTGCGGACGAGACATCGGTGAACCCGGCGGCGCTCGAAGAAGCGTCGGTCGCGCTGTGGCTCCTGCGCAGCGACCTCACCACGCCCACACTCGACGACATTCTGCAGTACGCGGAAACGAAAGATTTTGAAAAGGCGCGCGAGAAAATATTTGCCGACCTCAAGAAAACAGGACGGCTCGCGGAGGTATACGAACACATAGAAAAGCCGCTCATTCCGGTCGTGCATTGCATGAACGAAACGGGCGTCTATATCGACGTACAATATCTTGCGGGTCTTTCAAAAGAGTACGGAGATGAGCTCGGCACAATCAGTGCGCGAATCTACAAACAAGCGGGACACGAGTTCAATATCAATTCACCAAAGCAGCTTGGGGTGGTCCTGTACGACGAACTCAAGATAACGCCCGCAAAACAGAAGAAGACGGCGACCGGCGCGCGCACCACTCGCGAGGAAGAGCTCGCAAAGATGTCGGATCTGCATCCGGTTATTGCCGATATTCTTGCGTACCGCGAACTGCAAAAGCTCCTCTCGACCTACATCGAGAAAATCCCCCCGCTCATAGCAGACGACAAACGACTGCATGCGCAATTCCTCCAGACAGGTACGGTGACCGGCCGCATGGGATGTCAGGACCCGAATCTCCAGAACATTCCCATCCGCACGGAGTACGGCAAACGCATCCGCTCCGCGTTCGCGGCCGAAAAGGGCTTTATTCTGGCCGCAATAGACTACTCGCAAATAGAGCTGCGTATCGCGGCGGGTCTTTCGGGTGACGAGAAGCTCGTGCGGGTATTCAAAGAGGGTCGCGACGTACACACCGAGGTCGCGTCGAAAGTATTCAACGTGCCGGCGGACAAGGTGGACTACGAAATGCGTCGCAGGGCCAAGATAATAAATTTCGGCATTCTCTACGGCATGGGAGTCAATGCGCTACGCGCGAATCTCGGCGAGGGAGTGTCCCGCGACGACGCGGCGCGCTACCTCGACGGTTATTTCAAGAATTTTTCCGGCCTCGCGCGTTTCATCGAAAAGACGAAAGCCGACGCCGCGCGACTCGGATATACCGAGACACTCTTCGGCCGTCGGCGGTATTTCAGCGGATTCAAATCTTCGTTGCCGGGTCTGCGTGCGCAGGCCGAGCGCATGGCGATGAACGCTCCGATGCAGGGCACGCAGGCCGACATCATCAAGCTCGCGATGGTGGAGGCGGATACGCTCATCGAAAAAAACGGTTGGCGCGACAAAGTGCGGCTCCTGATGCAGGTGCACGACGAGCTTGTGTATGAAGTGGATGAAAAAGACGCGGAGCAAATCGCGCACACACTTCGCGATGTGATGGAGGGTGTCGCGGATGCGAAACTCCTCAGCGGCGTGCCTATTGTGGCGGAGATTGCTCTGGGGGAGAATTGGGGAACAACAAAACGCATTGCACGCTCATAGCCATGCTTTACTTTTTTACCGGTACGGATACGGAAACACTTCGCGGGAAGATGAGCGCGGCTGTCGGAAAGTTTTCCAAAGGGAAAAATATCGTCCGCATTACCGATGCACACTCTGCCGCCGACCTCGATGCGGCGCTCGGCGGCGCGGGAATGTTCGGAGATGAGCGCGTCGTCGTTCTCGACAACGTGCTCGGTAACGAGGAATTGCGGGAGCGGCTTCTTGCCCGTCTCAAAGATATCGCAAAGTCTGACGACGTATTTTTTATGCTCGAGAGCGGCATTGATGCGGATACGCGCAAGTCGGTGGAGAAGTATGCGGAGAAGACGGAGCGATATGACGCACCAAAAAAAGAGCGCGACAACTCAATATTTTCATTGGCGAACGCGCTCCAACGGGGACAACGCAAAGAGCTGTGGGTCGGCTACCAGCGTGAATTGCTCAAAGGAAGCGCGCCGGAGGCGATTCACGGGACGCTATTTTGGGCCGCAAAACAAGCGTTTTTGCGCTCCGACACCCCCCGCAGCCGCGAACTCGTCGCGCGGCTCGCCGGACTTCCTCATGAAGCCCGCCGCAAGGGCTTTGACCTCGAATATGCACTCGAGCATTTCGTGCTGTCTCGAGTGTGATATCGTTTTGGTACATGACGCTCACAAAGCAGTCGGTTATCTTTATCGTCGGATTTGTTGCGTTAGGTTTTTTCTTGTTCGCACCGCGCGTGGACGCCGTCGGTTTGGAAGCAGACGCAATGTGTAATCCCGTCATCCTGCAGTGTGGTTGCGGACAAATAATGGGTTCAAAAGGTTGTATCGGCGGTCCCAACATGTGGAAATGCCCGTGCTATGACACAACGAACACATTTGGTTCCAGCGGAATATGTGTTGCCCCCATGAAGTGTTTAGCACAATCCACCGGCGGACCTGATGGATTTGGACTCGACATCGTGAAATCCATGCTCGGCGAGCTTATGAAAAAGCTCATGCAAGGCGGCGGAGGCGGCGGAGGGGGAGGTGGCGGCTCCGGCACCGGCCCCGACGGCACAGGCGGTCCGACCGGCTGCGGCTCATACGTCGCGACGTCCGATGTCACTCAAGTTTCCACGTCTAATACCGGAGGCGTTTGCTATTACTATCAATCGCCGGTCTCGAGCCTGCTCAGCGGGAACGATACGACCAACGGCAATGGGTTGAGTCTGTCCGAGCAGCTCAATGCACTCACCGATAATAACGCGAACACGCTTACAAACAACAACGCCAACACGAGCGACACGCTCAATCGTCAGTTAAACGCGCGCGTCTCCACTTCCACACCGACAACTACGCGGACAATTTTGACGCAAGGCGTTCAGGGCGCGCTCATATCCGGAATCCGCGGCGACATGCAGGTCTTCGGCAACGGAGTCACCATTTTGGCGGCCTCGGTGGATGCAAGCGGCAACAGCAGTACCGCCGGATTCTACGGTGCGAGCTCCGTTACGGGTCAGCCGGTGAATACGATAGTAAATCTCTGCAAGGGCCGTCCGTGGTCGAAACATATGCTCTCGTATGCACTCCCGCCGACGTTCTTTGACAGTCTGTGTATCATGCGCGGATATTCAGTGGGGACCGCGCCCGCCGCCGCACCAAGCGTCAAAATAGTGCAGAAGGTCGCCACCTCCAGCGCCGCCACCACGACGGCTCCCGTTCTGCCGCCCAAAGTCAGCATCTGGTCGGTGCCGCCGACCGTGCCGCTCGGCTCGCGTACGTCGATATTTTGGACTTCACAGGGCGTGAAGGACTGCACGATTACGTCGCCCGACGGCGCCTTCTCCCAAACGGCTCCCGCCGGAAGCGCTTCGACGGTGGCGCTCACAAAAACGACGGCGTTCACTATTGCCTGCGTCGCTCCCGACGGAAAGCCGTTTACCGACTCCGTGACAGTGAACCTTTCGCAGTAAAAGGACGCTTCATCAAAATATACACTTGGGCAATTTGAGTTTCCGCGGGCGTGCTATCATTTTAACTACATGGTAACGACAATGAGGCAACAGATTTTCCTCGGTGCGATTATTGTTGCGTGTTTGTTTGTTTTTACTCCGCGTGCGGCCGATGCGGTCGGCTTGGAAGGGGATATTCTTTGCGGAACGAAATACTGTTATCCGGGAAACTGCAAACAGAATCCGAAAGATCCGAAATGTGTACCGTGCCCGACCGTAGCTTGCCCCGA
Source organism: Candidatus Kaiserbacteria bacterium RIFCSPHIGHO2_02_FULL_55_25 (assembly GCA_001781335.1). Taxonomy (GTDB): domain Bacteria; phylum Patescibacteriota; class Minisyncoccia; order Phycocordibacterales; family UBA2100; genus UBA10103. The sequence goes on from MFLL01000010.1 coordinate 46,549, forward strand.
CAATACGAACGGGTACAAGACTCCGGCGACATGCGTCAGTAGCAAGCCCGGCAAGTGCGAGGCGAAAGGCGCGGCGGGCGGTGACAAGTTCGGACTCGATTTGGTCAAGCAGGTTCTCGGAAGCCTGATGCAAAAACTCATGCAAGGCGGTCAGGGTAGTGGGAGCGGCAGTGGGAGCGGGTCGGGTTCGGGAGGCGTACCTATAGACAGGACTCAGCCGACCTGCTCACTCACGTCCACTGTAGACGGTACGGACGCCTCAAGTACGAAGGCGACGCTTTCGTGGACGTCTTCGTCCGACGTGACGAGCGCGACAATCAGTCCGGATATCGGTTCGGTGCCGCCGAACGGCTCACAGCGAGTGTCAGTCACCGAGCCGCTCGCTCTCTACAGTATGACGGTGACGGGGCCCGGCGGAACGGGCGCTTGTTACAAAACAATTTCCGGACCCGGAGGAGGCGGTGAATGCACCGACATCAGTCGGGCACTCGGGACGTGTGGAGGCGGGGGCGACGGCACGGACACCACGACGGGGGATTTGAATGTGGAGGTCGCAAGAGGTGACGTGCCGTTCCAAGCGGTGTTCTCGGTGTCCGCCGGAGCGTGCAGGACAGCCGATTTGTTGCTCGACTACGGCGACGGCAGTTCCCCTGTGACGGTGTTTGTCGCGAACGAAACCACTATGCCCGCCACGTGCACCGGCGAGTCCGTTTCCGCTTCACCAGAGCACACATATCACAACGCCGGCTCCTACACAGCCGAGCTCACCAATTCGGCAACACGCTCGGCAGTATCGTCGGTAAACATCACCGCAACCACCCCGCCGCAGGACGAAGACGAAGACGGAGACAACACGACACGTCCCGCGGCAACCAACACGTTGCCGGTCATTGTGCCGCAGGGTGTGATACAAGGACTTACCTCGGGGGTGAGCGGCGACATTCAGATACTGGGAAGCGGCGGCACGATACTCGCGGGTTCGGTGGACCCGAGCGGCAACAGTGTCACCGCGGGTTTCTTCGGCTCAAACACGTACACCGGCCAGCCGACCGGGGTCATCGTCAATCTCTGCAGGAGTCGTCCGTGGGCGGGCAATATTCTCTCGTACATCCTTCCGGCTTCATTCTTTGACAGTCTGTGCGCACTGCGCGGCTACCAAGTGGGCATACCGAAGCCCGCCACCCCGACAGTTACCGTTTTCCAGAGTGGTCCAAAAAAGGCGAAGGCGACCACCGTCGCGACGACAACAACGCCGGTAGTCCCGCCGAAGGTGAACATCTGGGCGGTGCCGGCATCCGTGCCGCTCGGCTCGCGTACCTCGGTATTCTGGAGTTCGCAGGGCGTGACGAACTGCACTGAAACGTCGCCCGACGGTAGCTTCTCGCAGAATTCGCTTAGCGGCGGGGCTTCCACAGTCGCACTCACCGGCGCAACAACGTTCACGATGTCCTGCATCGCCCCCGACGGCTCGCATGTGACGGATTACGTGACGGTGAATCTCTCTATCTAATTCGAGCTTTGCATTCTCTGCGTGTCAGCGGTAAAACCCCGCTTATGCTATATTTCGTTCCATCGCCGCCCATAGCTCAGTTGGTAGAGCAGCGACCTTTTAAGTCGACGGTCCCAGGTTCGATCCCTGGTGGGCGGACAAAGATTACAGCGGCAAGTCGAAGGCGATAGCGCCGGCGCCTGTTACCACAAGCGAGAGACACATGACGAGCGCGAGGAGCGCCGTCGAGCGTGGACTCGTGCGCAGTGAGGGCACAAAATATCCGGCGAGAATGAGAGCGCCCGCGCACAGCGCGACAGCTTGCGTCCATGCGCCCGCGACGAGTGCCGCGGCGACGGCGATTTCGACAATGGCGAACACACGCATCGTGAGAGACGGCTCTGAAATGTGCCGCCACGACGCACCGGCAAACAGAATGGCGAGCGCAATGCGGATGATAAACGCCGAAAGCGGAGCAAGAAACAGTATTTGCGGGAATAGTGAAAGCATATGGGTAGGTGTTAGCTCTCAGCTTATAGCTTTTAGAAAATACAACAAGAGGGTAGCATGCATGGATGGAAATATCGGTACTGCTACATAATATACGCAGCGCGCACAATGTCGGTTCAATATTCCGCACGTGCGACGCCGCAGGTGTTTCGCGCGTGTATCTCACCGGCTACACGCCGGCGCCGACTGACCGTTTCGGACGTGCGCAAAAAGATATCGCAAAAACGGCCCTCGGCGCCGAGCGCAGCGTGCCGTGGGAGTACCGCAAAAATCCTTTCACCGTTATCTCAAAATTACGCGACGAGGGCCGACATATCGTTGCGGTTGAACAAACTCCGCGCTCCATCGATTACCGGAAGTTCAAAAGCGGGAAACCCACTGTGTTTGTTCTCGGAAATGAAGTGCGCGGGATTTCGAAAAGCATTTTGAACGCGTGCGACTCGGTCGTGGAAATCCCCATGCACGGAAAGAAGGAATCACTCAACGTCTCCGTCGCGGCGGGGATTATTTTGTTCGCCGTTGTTCGTTGAAAGGACGGGGCACACGTTCTGAAGCCGAGGACTGTTTGAGCGGAGCGAGTTCCGCAGGCAAGGGACGTGTGTCCCGTCCCAACACTAGTAGCTTATCGCGGCGACCGTGCGCCCCTGCGCGTCAAGGAGGCGGATGATGTCGTGCTGATTATCCCAAAGCTCGGAAGCGGACGAGAGGTAGATGCGCCACGTGTCGAGCTCAAATGACGACCGTGAGCGCTCAATGTCAACGCAGTTGCTGTAGGTAAACGTATTCACGAGGTACGCGCGACAGCCCGGCGTGAGCGAGGACGGCAGATTGACGGGGAAGCTACACTGCGGCAGTGAACGCGCGAAATCCATACAGTCGCTTCCGTATTGGTGAAGATTTTCGGCGGTGAGCGGAGCGAGCTCGGAGGACGCGGGGCACGCATTTGCAAGCGCAGGGTCAAACGACTGCACCTGCTCCAAAAATCCGGTACAGCGGTTTTCGCGGAATGAAACGCCGACGGGCGAGGGGCCAGTCACGACAAGCGCGGTTTGCCCCGGAGCGAGTACGACGGGTGAGAGTTGATTCACGACGCCGATAATAAACGGTGCCGCCGCGCCGGGAATGGGTACGCGCACGCCGCTTACCATGCTCTGTAGCGACCATCCTGTGAGCGGGACGGCCGAAATGCCTTCGCGTGCGTCGAGCTCCAGATATTCGTGAACGGTACCGCCTTCTCTCGCGTTTGCCTGCGAGAGCGCGACCATGCCGCGATAGGGCGAGGGGACTCCGTACGAAGTCTGCGTGCCGCCGCTAGCCGCGCCCGTCTCTTCAGGTGTCTGGTCGAGCTGTGCATCTCCCGCATCGGTGAGACCGGAGATATCAGGCCCCTGCGGAATGGCGCTCTGCCACGGGAGATTGATTTGATACGTAGACGTCGCGTTGCCCCAGATGATGTCAATGGGATTCGGAATGGTGCGTACGAAGTTTCTGACGCTGGTAAATCCGCCGGCCCACAACCACAGGAGAATAAGCAGAATGACGGCCGAGATGAGTACCCACTTGATAACGGTCCGTATCATATAAGCATTATACGTTCCTCTTGAGAATCTTGCCGAGCTCTTCGCGCACTACTTCACCCTCATTCCACGGACATTTCTTCCCGTCAGGTGCGCTTATTTCCGTATCTATCCCCATGCCGGTAATCAAAACGACAACGTCGTCTTGATTACCCCGAGCTTTGTCGAGGGGTGCGCCCTTCGACAAGCTCAGGGCGATTTCGAGCGCCCTCGAAATCGCCGCGCGTCTGTCCAAAATAATTTCCGGTTTCTTGCTCATGCCACGGGCGATGTCGCCGGCGATTTTTTCCGGATTCTCATCATACGCGACGTCGTTCGTCACTATGACAGTTTCGCAATAAGTCTCGGCGAGCTTTCCGAGTACGGGGCGTTTCCACTTGTCGCGTCCTCCGCCGGTGCATCCGAATACACATATTTTTTTTGCAGAGCCGAAAGTTTTGTACAAGTTTTCAAGCGCTTCCGGTGTGAGCGCATAGTCCACGACTACGGCAAACTCCTGCCCAGCATCAATGCGGTCCATGCGGCCGGGGATGTTTGTTATTCTTGCGATGCCTTTTTGTATCGCGTCCGCTCCGATGCCGAGTGCATGAGCCACTTCCGCCGCCGCGAGCGCGTTTTTGATATAAAACTGACCGCCGAGCTTGACGGACATTTCGGTGCCGTCAAACGTAAAGGTGCCGCCCAATTCGTCGGCTTTCCACGGCGCCTGTTTATTCAGAGAAAATGCGCGCCGCTTTTCCACGCGGAGCGCGAGATAGCGGGCACCCTGCGAGTCGTCACCATTCGCTACGATGATACGCGGCCGTTTACCCGACCGCTCCAGTGCACGGCCGATTTCGAATTTTGCGTCCGCGTAGGCCGCAAATGACCCGTGCGATTCGATATGCTCCGGCGAGAGATTGGTGAACACGAGCGCGTCCAGCTCGATGCCGCGGTGCCGGTACTGCTGTACGCCCTCCGAGGTCATTTCGACTATCGCTACGGTACAGTCGCTCCGGAGCGCGCGCCGGAAGAATCGTTGGATAAAAAACCTGCCGGGCATGGAGCGGCCGGTTGAGGGCAGAGAATGAGTGTCGATTTTGACGCGGATGGAATTCGACATAGCCGTCTTGTGTCCGGCCGTTTCGAATATTGAGTTGATGTATTCGGCGGTCGAGGACTTACCATCCGTTCCGGTGATACCGATGACGGTGAGCCGGCGCGACGGGAATCCGTACACGAGTGCGCCGAGAAGCGCGAGAGAGAAGTGATATGCCGAGAGCAGCGGAGACGGCGTGAGTCGTCGGAGGAGTTTCTTGATACCGGACATGACTATTTTTTGCCGAGCAGTCTGAGCGCCGCACGCAAACGGTCACTCCCGCCTTCGATGTCGTTGGGTACTTTGCGCAGTGCGTCGCGCGCTTCTGCCGCCGAGTACCCGAGGCTCCGCATCGCTTCGAGCGCCTCTTGGTCGCCCTTGAGCGCAGCGGGGGAATCTCCCATTTCCGCGACCACCTTGTCTTTGAGTTCAAGCACAATTTTCTCGGCCGTCTTTTTGCCGATGCCCGACACGGTGGTGAGATAGCCGGCATTGCCCGCGGATATTGCGCTTCGCAGTGTCTCGACCGATGCGATGTCGAGAACGGCGAGTGCGGATTTTGGGCCGATGCCAGAGACCGTGAGCAGGAGTTCAAAAAAACGCAGCTCCTCTTCGTGCAAGAATCCGTAGAGGTCGAGCGCGTCTTCGCGCACCGCAAGATAGGTCCAGAGCGAGACCGCGCCGCCAACCTTTGTTCTCGCAAGGGTTTCTTTGAGTACCGCGACTTTATAGCCGACACCACCCACGGAAAGAACGGCGAATCCCGTGCGGATGCTATGCACCGTGCCTTCGAGGTAACCTATCATAAGGTAAGTATCAGGTATCAAGTGCCAAGTAGCAAACAAGTATCAATCCAAAGTATCAAAGACCGTACCACTGTTTACCTGATACTTGATACCTGCGACTTGATACTTCCGCCCATAGAGTGTAGTATCGGCGGCACATGGCAAATACATCTTCGGCAAAAAAGGCCCAGCGCGGGAGCGTACGCAAGTACGTTTTTAATGCGCGCCGCAAGAAGGCGATGAAGGATGCCGTCAAAGAGCTCGGCAAACTCATCACCAAGAAAAGCGCAAAAGATGCCGTTGCCGCTCTTCCGGAGCTCTACCAGACGATAGACAAGGCCGCCAAGAACGGCACCATCAAGAAGAACACCGCGGCCCGCATGAAGTCGCGTCTCACCAAGCGCGCCGCCGCGCTCGCCAAGTAGCTTCTCCTTCTGTCAGTCGCGGCGAACAAACGCCGTGTGTGCTAGAATGTCCTTTCTATGTTGAAAGAGTTGCAAGACATGGGACTTTCCGAGAAAGAGGCGCGCGTCTACCTCGCCGCTTTGGAATTGGGACAGACGACAGCAGAAAAACTTGCGAAACACGCCAAGGTCAATCGTTCGACGACCTACGTACAGCTGGAATCGCTCATGAAAGTGGGTCTCATGAGCACGCATGAGGAGGGCAAGAAAACGATGTTCGCACCCGAG
>MFLL01000011.1 GCA_001781335.1 Candidatus Kaiserbacteria bacterium RIFCSPHIGHO2_02_FULL_55_25
GAGATGAGATGAAGTACTGGGATGGCAAGAAGTTGCTCAAGGTCTGGGTGAACGGCAAGCCACTCAACGACCCGAAGACGGACATCGAAACAAGGCTCACCCAGGGAGATAAAATCAAAATCTATATCCCTCCCGATTACGGGATTGACCTTTGGCATGTTGATTGATTTTGTTGACCACTTGAAGGCCCGATGGAAACGTCGGGCGCTTTCTTTTTATCAGTGTTAGGATGCCGACAATGAAAGACTCGCAAACAATCTGGGACGTGGCAGTAATCGGCGGCGGGCCGGCGGGCATGATGGCTGCGGGGCGCGCGGCGGAGCTTGGTGCAAAAGTCGCGCTCATCGAGAAGAACGCATCGCTCGGCAGGAAGCTCCTCATCACCGGCGGCGGACGGTGCAATGTCACGAATGCCGAGCCGGACACACGCAAACTGCTCGCCAAATTCAAGCGCGGCGGCAAATTCCTCCCCTCACCTTTTTCACAGTGGAACAACGAAAACTCAGTGCATTTTTTCAATACACGTGGAATGCCGACGAAAATCGAGGCCGAGCAGAGAGTATTTCCCGTTTCCGATTCCGCGCGCTCGGTGTGGGACGTGCTCGTGAAATATTTGAAAGACAGCGGAGTCACTGTATTGTCCAACTCACCCGTCGCGCGACTTGAGAAAGACGGCGGGCGGATAACAAAAGCTATTCTCAAGAACGGCCGCGAAGTAATCGCAAAGAAATTTATTCTTGCAACGGGGGGACTCTCCCGCCCCGAGACAGGTTCGACCGGCGATGGATTTTCAATACTCAAAACACTCGGGCACAAAGTGAGCGACACCAATGCCGCGCTCGTCCCTGTCGCACTCAAAGAAAGCTGGGTGAAGCGTGCCGCGAGCGTCATTTTTCCGAACGTGAAAATTACTATCTACCAAAATGATAAAAAGCAGGAATCCCGCGCGGGCAAAATTCTTTTCACACACGTAGGGCTAAGTGGTCCTGCAATCCTCAACATGAGCCGCGACATCGGCGAGCTTTTGCAATACGGCGAAGTAGTGCTCGAACTCGACCTTTTGCCTGATATGGGGCCGGAGAAGGTGAATTCGAAACTGCAGGAAATATTGAAAGCAGACATCAACAAGAAAATAAAGAATGTACTCAACTCCGTCGTGCCCACAGCACTCGTCTCCATACTGCTCGAACTCGCCGACATCAAGGGCGATACTCCCTGCCACAGTGTGACGCGCCCACAGCGCCTCGCGCTCGCACACCTGCTCAAACACCTGCGGGTCACGGTCAGAGGCCTTCTGGGCCTCGATAAGGCGATTATCACCTCCGGTGGTGTTGCCCTCGAAGAAATCGACTGGAAGTCGATGCGGTCACTCAAATATCCGAATCTCCACATTGTCGGCGACCTGCTCGACATCGACCGCCCGTCGGGCGGCTACAGCCTCCAGCTCTGCTGGACCACCGGATTCGTCGCCGGCTCCGCAGTAGTTGCACGAACTTAAAAGCCAGAAAATACGGCCGAATGCTGACTCAGTTTAGCGAGTACGACTGTGTTTTGCCGGCTTCGCAGCGCCGACGGGCGCGAGACCGAGCGCTGACGCAGCAGCGTCAGATAGCGACGGCAAAACGCAGTCGTCGAGCGCCACCTTTAAATAATCTCACACGTGCCTCCGGCACAGGCCAGCTCCTTCTTCTGCTCGGTCTCGTCGGTGCGCTCGTAGATGACAAGCTTCGAGTAGTCGATGTTCGGGAATTTCTTGGCGAGCTCTTCGTAGCGCTTTTTGTCTATCGTTTCGTACGGAGCCAATCGATAGACGTGATTCTCGCGCGGTAGGAATGAAAGGCCGCCGACGATATCCCAATTTTCGTAGAGCCACGAGACGACCGCGACCCATTCTTCTTCGCCGACGGAAATAGTGGCGGAAGGGTTGTGTTCGGTGAAATTGAGTTTCACCATTTTCCAGTACTCAAGCTGCTCCAGTGCGGAGAGGTCGTTCTTGTAGACGGAGCCGTTCGGAGACTTCACCGGAAATTCCAAGACGTAGGTGTTGGCTTCGCCAGCGGTCTGTCCCACTTCGGGAGAGTGCGGAATACCCTGGTCGCGAACCATCTTGAAGAGCGAATCGGTCGCGCTGATGCGGACGCGGCGGATGTAGTACTGCGAGTGGCGCGGGTGAATGCCGGAGGAGCAGTCGAACGCCTGCGAGACGGTGCCCGAAGGCTTCACGCACGTAATCGAGCTGGACGGATTGATGCCGAAGCGCTTGGCGTAGACTGCGTTGGTTTTCTTGGTGACCTCGCGCATCTTTTTCATCATCTTGGCGTCGCGCACCGCCGGGCAGTCCCACTGGCCGGTGATGCTCACGCCGAGCAGGCGCTCGGCTTTGCAATTCTCTTCCCACTCCTTCGAGATGTAGTTGAAATTCACGAGCGTGGACTGATACGTGCCGAGAAGCGTCGCGAGTTTCGCTTTGCGCATGAGTGATTTCGGCGTGTCGTCGGCGCGGGCGATGACCTCGGAGAGATTGCAGAACTGTTTGGACTGCAGGATTATTTCGCCGCAGGGATTTGTGCCCACCTGACCGATGAAGTTGCCTTTTTTGCCGTATTTCTTCTGCAGAAGCTTGATACGGCGCTCCGGCATGGTCTTTTCGAGGCTACCGCGGTTGAAAATACCGCGCTCACCCGTCCCGCTCTTCATGAGTGCCACCCATTCGTCCATCAATTCCGCATTGGTCGGCTTCTGCTCATAGACGGCGGAGTTGTTGGCGACGGAGCGATACGGGTCGGTAAGGAAAAATTGCCCTTTCTTGGCATCGCGGATTTCGACATCGTCGAGGTCCGAGAGAGAAATCATCGCTGTGCGGCGCACGCCGCCCGCGACGACACACTCGCCTATTTTGCAGATGATGTCGTGCGCATCTATATTATGGAGTCGGCGACCTTGGCGGCGGAGAATGCGTTCGCGTGCAAACATGAGAAGCGAACGTAGCGGCTCCGGACCGGATGCTTTGCCGCCCATCGTCTTGAGCCGCGCACCCGCCGGCCGAATCATCGAGAAATCAAATTCTACGTCTTTGCCCGCGTACCACGTCTTGAGTCCGAGCGTGAGCGAGTCGCACCAGCCTTCTTTGGTGTCGGCGACGACGTGCGTCGGCAATTTTTCTCCCGTCTGCTTTTCTATCTGCGGCAACTGCTGAATATTGTAACTTTCCACCGCATAGCCCACGCCGCATCCCTGCATCGAGAGGTACATGATTTCGGAGAAGTCTTCTAGCTTCACCGGCGCAGTGAACGAGCAATTATAAAAACAGGTGTTGCACTTTTTTGCCGGCGCGCCCGCGAATTGCATCGCGCGCATGCTCGGCATCACTTCTTGCTTGAGAATGGCTTCGCGAATTTCCCTGTACTCACGTTGGTTAAGTTTCTCTCCGAGATTCTCGCGCATGAATCCGACATAGCGGTCCACCGTCTCCACCCACGTCTCGCGGCGCTGTTCGCTCTCCACCCAACGCGCATACGTGCGCAAGTAGACGAATTCACCGAGCGGATTGTTTTTGAAATATTTTTTTGACTCTTCCGCGAGCTCTTTGAAGTGCTCCGGCACTTCTCCCTGCTCTTTGCGTATCTTGGAACGTTCCGCGCGGTAGAGGATGTACGACTTTGAGGTCCCGATGTAGTCCGAGAGCATCAGCTGACGCTCGACTTCGTCCTGACAACCCTCGACGGTCGGCAAAAAGTTCTTGTAAGTCTTGCCGATGCGCATCATCTCGCCCGCCACCTTGTGCCCTACCACGACGGCCTCGTCCGGAGAGCCCTCGTTGCTCGCTTTCATCGCTTTTTCTATCGCGCTGACGATTTTGTCGAAGTCGAACGGCACGATGCGGCCGTCGCGCTTCTGGATTTGCGGTAAATATTTCTTGTAAACACGATTGGCTGCGGTCTCCGAGGTGACTCGGGCCGAGGTGGTGGCCGCCTTGCGAGCTGATGATGTGTGAGCCATGCGCATAACTCTAATTTATAATTGGGAGGTTCATTGTACGCCCGCCGGCACACGAAAAATCCGAAAAAACGGTGGATAACTCGACCGCCGAAGATGCCCGTTGAGACACCTCGGGCTAGAGCCCCACAATGTCGCCTACTTTGACTCCATGAGCGTCAACGAAGCCCGCCGGCACCTCCAAAACGTATCGCGCGGAGGCCGGAGACACAAAGTCCTCCGGATAGGTCGCGGGCGAGACGTTCGGGGCAACGTGCACGATGCGTCCACCCGGTGAAATCCAGATGATGTCGATGGAGAAGAGCATGTCTTTCATCCAAAACGCATATGTCCCATCGCGCGGGAATACAAACAGCATTCCTTCATCACCGAGAAGCCCCGTGCGACCACTAAGTCCCCGTTCGCGCGCCGCTTCCGTTGCCGCAACCGTAACGCGGAGTGTCTCACCTCCAATCCGGACGGTCGAAGAGGCTGGGTTTTGAGTCGCCGCGACCGGAAGCGGCGTTTGCGCGGAGTTCTGCATGTAAAAAAACGCTACAAGCACGAGGCACAGAGCTCCTGCCAGCATATATATCAATCCTTTTCTCATACGTGCGTATTAGTAGACGAGTATGAGCGCCGTCACGACGAACGCGACGAGCCAATAGCCGGCAACGATGATGTAGTAGCGAACCGGTTTTAGCTCCCAGAGCACCATACCGAGCATAGTGGGAGCAGTGAATCCGAGCCAGCACATCGCGCCGAGGATTATTGCGTTCGTCCAACCGTACACGCCAAACACATTACCAATGACCTGCATCACCGAAGCGGTGACTACGCTTGCGAGAAAAGCGAGCAAGACGCGCGCGAGCATATGTTTCTTCCCGCGCTCTGTTTGCTCCGGAGTAAAATTGAGAAGACGCATCCATGTTCCGCCGAAGACATTGGGATGGTACCAAATGAACCCTAGAATAATGTTCGCGACTCCCGCCGCGAGGACCGGCAAAAATGTGGTGCTCATGCGCACATGATAGCGCTCGCCCGATTCGCGTCCACAACCGCGTGTGCACAGTCTGTCGTCAGAAGTTCCGCAAATTTTTCTCAACGTAATCCCATACACTGACGGCAACCCGCGACGGCGTGCCGGTGAGCGGAAGATAATGCAAATCGATGTACGGAACACTGTTCGCTTCGATAATTCCCCACCGCTGAGTATCGGGATCGGATTCCGGATCGTCGATGATGAGATCGAAACCGACGATTGGTGCTTTGAGCAGTGCGGCGGCGCGTTCGAGATGCGCGCGCAGACGCGGATGTTCGTGTCCAAGGAGTTCGCGCGTGTGCCCGCCGAACAATCTTCCCGTCCGGTGCGTCAGCGGTATCGTCAGTCCTCTGGTCAAAATTGTGTCGGGTGTGTAACCGCTTCGTGCGAGAAATGCGCGATGCTCACCGGTAAGGACAATACTCTGTACGCGCTCCGGCTTCCGCGCGTTTTCCCCTGCGACAAGCATGGCAATGGTGGAATGGCCGTCCCCCGTCACACGTGGCGGATACGCCTGAAAGAAACCCTCCAGTTTGCCCCCCACGACTGTGCCGCGGCACACACTGCCTTCCAGATACTCTTCAACGACGACGTACCGACAGAGCTTTTGGGCGACTCTGAACGCGACGGCAAGGTCTTCGCGGGTGCGGACATTGACAGTGACATGCCTGCCGCGGCTACCTAGACGCGGCTTCACGGCGACCGGTGTGCCAAAATTATCAAACTCCTTCAGTGCGTCACGCTCTGTCGTGACGGAGACCGCGCGCGGCGAAGGAATTCCGGCTTTCGCCAGCGCGCGCTTGAGAAGATGCTTATCGTCCATCCAATCACAACTCTCGCGCGAGAGCGAAGATGACACCGGCAGACTTTGGAAATAAAACCAGTCGCCTGTCTTGCGTGCGCGATATATTTCGGTCCCTTTGCCGAAGACAGTCACCTGCTCCATCGCAATACCGCGGCGTTGCGCTTCTTCCCACACGACCTGCGAGCGATAGGTGTTGGCACCGTCCGGGTCATGCGCAAAGCGCGTCATGGGCAGTGCCGCGGCGCACGCGTATAACACCGGCTCGATGCGGAAAAAGAACGCGTCCATCCACTCGGTAAGCTTGCGGCGCAATCCTTCCTCCGAGCCCGCCGTCCCCGACGACCAGACTCCGAACGACTGAGAAAGATATTGTCCTAAGTGACTCACCGGACTGTTGCCGCAGTGCATGCATGCACCCGGCTTTTCTTTGTATTCATGCGGCGCGCCCTCCGTCATGCGCCCATCTTACAGCGGAAATCCCCTCTTGCGAGGGGACGTTCCTTAGTGACTGCCGAGCGACATAGGTATGTACGTTCGCTAGTAACTCCCCTTCAGTATGGCATGCGTCGCTCGTACGCGCGCGCCGCGTGGGGATAAAGGTTCTACTAGACCTTTTTTGCGTCTTCGCTCGGACGAAATGCGAACAAACTCGCATTTCGAATCCTCGCTAGCCGCAATAATGCAATTACGGATTTGCGGCAATGTATGCTCGCGTTTTCGGTCCGAAGTATCCGGCCGTCGGCGTGATGCCCGCCGCCTTCTGTAGCTTGATGAGCGCCGCTCTTGTCGCCGCTCCGAACTTGGTCGTCTCATTTCCGGAAGAACCGGCCGTCCCGCTCGCTGCAACAGTGTAACCGTGCGTGTTGAGATACACCTGAAGTAGTCTCACGTCATCGCCCGTTGAGCCGACCTGCATGTCGCGCGAGAAGCCGGCGGAGCCGCCCGAGAGTGCCGCAATCTGCGCGAGTAGCGCGCGAAGTTGCGCTTGAAGCGATGCAATCAAACTACTGTTGTTCTGCTGGGAAGCAGGCGGAGTGATGGTCGGCGCGCTAATCGGGGTGTATGAACCACCGCCACCGCCACTCGAAGGTGCTGCTGCACCGCCGCTTCCCGGTATGAGTACCGTGACGACGCGCGAGGCCGAGGAACTATTCCCCGCCGTGTCGGTCGAACTGTACGAAATGGTATACGAGGTCGCTATAAGAAGATTGACGGAGCCCGATGAGGAAACCGACGCGGTGACATCCTGCACATCAGTCGCAGTCGCCCCTGCATCGCTATAGGTGGTGGAATTGGAAGCGTAGACAGAAAGCGGGTTGGTACCTGTTACCGTGATGACCGGTCCCACTGTGTCTGTGTCGACGACGGAGCCGGACGACGGGGTCGTGACCGTCACTCCGTCGTTGCCCGCATAATCGGTGAACGCGACACTGATTGCTTGCGCACCATTGGTGTCGCCGCTTTGCACGGTGTACGCACCTTGCCATGTCGTACTCGCGGTAACGTTTGTAAACGTGGCCGCATTGCCGCCGAGCGTGATGGTGACTACGCTCACGCCCTCGCTCGAGGTAGCCGTCAGCGTGATAACATCGCCGACCTTCGCGAGCGTCGTTGAGGCGTTGTTGGATACGACTGTCACCGCGGAGAGCGTGGGTACCGTCTTGTCGTACCGCACATTGGAAAGCGTTGTGCTCGCTATCGAAGAGAATGTCGAGGTCGCCTCACCGAGTGTGCCGCCCCACGCCATATAGAACGTGACATTGCCTTCTGTCCATGAACTCGCAGATGTCGTTGAATATACCCATGACGTACTGACGCCTGCCGTGCCGGTCATCGTCGTGGAGCCCATACCAAATATATTAATCTGCGGACTGCTCGTGGCCGCCGGCGCTCCGTCCAAATTGAGTTGAAAGGAAAGCGTCTGACCCGTCTTTATCAAAGTCGTCGAGGCATTGCTAGATGTAGTGGTCGCGTTTGTCAGTGCGACGGCCGCAGCAGAAGCCGAGCGCGGCATGAACGCCATTGAAACTGCAAACGCCGCGAGAAGAATGCCGGCGAACGCAAGACCCGAAACGCGCAATGAATACATCATGAGATAATGCTTAGTGTGATAATAAAAAGGTTGACGCCCCTTGGACTCCAAGTATATGCCTGATTCAGAGCAGCGAAGGTCTCAGACACTTACGTCAAGTGGATAAGTTCACACCGGCAAAATACATAATCCTCAAGCCGTTATTTAGGAACTGTGGCGAGGTGAGGGGTTCGGTCAGGAGCCTAAAAATGCGTCGGCCTGAGCATTGGTCATGGGTCGTGCAATCTTGCCCGATAGATACTTCATCGTCACGTCATGGTGTTCTTCGTCCCAAGAATCAATACAGTCAGTGGCAAGAACGAGTTCATAATCTCTCTCATAGGCATCGATAGCCGCCATCCGGACACACGCATGAGTATTTATTCCGGCAATTACGAGCGTATCTGTTCCGAGGTCATGTAAAAGCTGCTCGAGATTCGTCCTGAAAAACGGACTGTAACGAGTCTTTACTATCTCGCGGTCGTCGGCTTCAACGCGCAGTCCATCAAGAAGCTTGCTGCCATCAGTACCCGAGATGACGAATTTCTTTCCGGCTTTTCTGTCTCCGAGCGGAGCGTCACTTCCATCCGGTTTCATTTCTTGCCGAACCCAAATTACGGGAACTTCGTGTGCCCGAGCTAAAGCCGTCAAAGAATTCACGTTTTCAATCAACCTTTTCTCAGCTGCTTTCAGCCGCTCGGAAGTGAAGAAATCTTTCTGCAAATCAATGACAAGAAGTGCCGCTTTCATTGTTGCAGTATAACAAGGGAATATCGAGCGGGCCGTACGCAGTTAGCATTCCTACCTCTAGTAACCATAAGAGTATTCTAGCTTCTTTTCAGGCGACTCGCCGAGGTCTCAACAGCAAGGGCCATTTTTCGCAATCACTGATCGGCTAAACGACCAGGCGTAATGATGGGGTGAGCTATAATTGGGACGTGGCATTTATTGCTCAACATCTATATCTTCTCGCGGCGCTGTATTTCGTTTTCTGGTGGACGCTATTTTTCTTCATCTTCAAAGAACAACGCCGAGCAATGCTCATATTCGGACTCTGCGGCATGGTGCTCGGCCTTTTTGCGCAGCAGATGCATCTGATTGACTGGTGGCACCCCAATTTTATCTTCGACACTCCGGTTAAACTCGAGGACGTACTCTTCGGACTGTCAGTGCCGGGAGTGGCAGCAGCCGCATATGGTGTTTTGCGTATGAAAGTCCCCATTCGACAGCAGGCAGTCCCGGCATTCTTAAAAATGGTTCTTGTCGCAACGGCGCTTTTCTTGCTATTCGGCTTGTTTTACCTATTCGGCATTTCGTCTTTCTGGAGTTCTATCGCGTCCCTCTGCGTCTCAATACTCTTCATCGCAATTACTCAGCCCCGGTTACTCTGGGCTGTTTTCTTGGTAGGAATGTTTCTCGTAGTCCTCGCTGTCCCGGGATACCTGTTTGGCATACATATCAACCCGCACTGGATCGAGAACGAGTGGTGGCTCTCTAAGCTTTCGGGCCGTTTCGTGTTTGGCATTCCGGTGGAAGAGCTGGCCTGGTTCTTCTTCACGGGCGCAGGACTGGCGGCAGCTAAAGAAATATTATTTTTTCAAACCCGTATGCCCTCGCATATTTCCGATACTAAAAACTTCAGGCGGAGGGTGAGGGATTCGAACCCTCGGTGCCTTGCGACACACACGCTTTCCAAGCGTGCGCACTAGACCACTATGCGAACCCTCCTCTATAAGCGAAGAGTATACGTTACCGCCAAAACTATTAAAAGGTGGCGGCCGCTTTCGCGGCCGCAATCTATGTTGTCAGTGTCCGATAGAACTATTCATCCAAATCTTCTTTGAGTTTCTTCCGCCAATTCTTGAGCCTACGGCGAACCTCGACCAGCGCATCGTCGATTGCTTCCATTTCGGCATCAAACTGCGTGAGCAGATGCCTCAAGGCCTTCCTGTCTTTTGCACTCGACGACGCGACAAGGGGAAGCGAACGCCCTGACCCGATTTCAACTTTGTACGGAGCTTTCGCGTCCGCCACCGGCGCAAACGTGAACCGTGGGCCAAATAAATCGGGCATCGGCACCTTCGCGATTGTTGCCGCGGTTTCAATCGGCGGGATTGGCGGCGGTTCCGCCATATTGCTCTGTCCTCTCGGCTCGGGAAGCACCGCGTGCGTCACTCGGTAGAGTTCCAACCGCACGACCTCTGCCGCCTCGGCGTGAACCACACTTGCGGATGTCTCTCTAGCTTCCGGAAACAGCAAAACACTCCTGTCGTCGGCCATGTCTACCCTCCCACGTCAACATTCCAAACCTGCGTTCACTATACATCCATTCCTCGGAGTGCCGCAATGCGTTCCTCGACAGGCGGATGTGTGGAAAACAGTTTCGATACCCAAGCCCCCGCGGGATGTGCGCCGAAGGGATTTGAGATAAAGAGGTGTGCTGTCGCGGTGGAGGCACGGGCCATCGGGGAGCGGTACGAACTTATTTTCTGCAGAGCGGAAGCCAAACCATCGGGATACCTCGTGAGAAGCGCGCCGGAAGCATCGGCGAGAAATTCGCGCTTGCGGGAAACAGCGAGCTGGATGAGCTGCGCCGCGAGCGGTGCCAAGATTATCGAAGCGACAAACGCAATTAGAATAAGCGGATTGTTGTTGCGGTTGCGGTCGCCCCCGCCGAAGTGGCTCATGTGTATCGCGGTGTTGGCGAGCACGGAGATAATGCCGACCAGCACCACCACGACCGTCATCACCAGAATATCCCTGTTGCCGACGTGCGCAAGCTCGTGCGCAATGACTCCTTCCAGCTCGCTCCTCTCCATCACGGCGAGTAGTCCGGTCGTCACGGCGATGACCGCATGCTCCTTGTCGCGCCCCGTGGCAAATGCGTTGGGTTGCGAATCCTCTATTATATAGACGCGCGGTTTCGGCAGTCCCGCGGTGATGGCGAGATTCTCGACGATGCGATGCAGTTCTATGTATTGAACGTCGTCAGCGGGATGTGCGCCCACGCTCGCTATCGCCACTTTGTCGGAAAACCAGTACGCACCTATATTCATCGCAAAAGAAAACGCGACGGCCACGTAGAGAATCGCCGAGTTGCCGTAATATTGAGAAAAGATGAATCCGATTGCGATGATGAGAACGAGAAAGACGGTCATCAGGACCCACGTGCGCATCACGTTTCTACTTTGCTGTGTGTAGAGAGAAGCCATAAAAGTTGTAGATGTTGTATATGTTCGAAATGTTCTATGTGTTTGACTCAGGCACGCCCATCGACTTTGCGAGCGCTACCAACTTAAAATACTCCTCCTTTAGCAGCTTCTCAAGCTCGGACACATCTTCACTACTTATGAATTTCTGTTGCAGGGCAATCTTGACACAAGCGACACATTCGAGCGTCGAGGATTTTGAACGCTGAATGTACAGTACAAAAGCTTTCTTCGTCGGTTGACCCGAACCCTCTGCTACGTTGAGTACGATTGATGTTGCTGCACGCTTAAGTTGGTCGGTCAACGCGAACATCTCAGATTTTGGAAATGAACGGGTGATGCGATAGACCTCGTTCACAATCCTAATGCCAACCCTCCAGACATCGAGCTCCTCAAACCGATACTGAACAAATCTATCAGTCATGTCCTCACATTAGAACATGTACAACGTCTTGAACAACTAGAACGTGACCTTGACGGCGTCTCGCGCCGCTTGGTCACTCTCGCCGAGTTGGAAGAACTCACTTTCCTTGAATCCGAACATGCCGCCGATAAGGTTGCTCGGGAACGATGCGAGCTTCGTGTTGAGTTCCATCACGACGCCATTGTAGAAACGGCGCGCGGCCTGAATTTTGTTTTCGGTGTCGGAGAGCTCGCGCTGGAGTTCGACGAAATTCGTATTCGCCTTGAGGTCGGGATAATTTTCGGAAACGGCGAAGAGAGATTTGAGCGCTCCCGTCAGCATATTTTCCGCATCGGCTTTGTCTTTCGGCGCAGTCGCACTCATGGCGCGTGTGCGCATCTCGGTGACCTTTTGCAGCGTCCCCGCTTCATGCGCGGCGTAGCCTTTGACCGTCTCGACGAGATTGGGAATGAGGTCGTAGCGGCGTTTCATCTGCACTTCGATATCCGACCACCCCTCCTTCACCCTATTGGTAAGCGTGACGAAACGGTTGTACGCGGCAACGGCCCATACGATAAAGGCCGCAACAACTGCAACAATGATGTATGTAATATTCATATGTACGATTATAGCACCGGCGATATTCCACGCCACGTACCGTGGCGACTACTTTTTCGGGGGAGTGGCCGTGACGATTACACGCCTGCTGGCCTCGAAGTTCACCTTGCCCGCATTGTCGTAGATGAGATTGCGGGCCCCCATCGTCGAAATGGTGATGCTTCCGAGAGGAATTCCGTAAAAGGTGGCGAGCGTCTGCTGAATCGTCCTCGCCCGCTCCAAGCCCAGAACGTCATTGTTGTAACTCCAACGGGAGGAAGGCGTATTGGGGTCCGTGTTGCCTTGAATGTTGAATGTGTACCCTTTGTCGTACAGCTCTTTCATGGACTTTCCCAGCGGCTCGACGTCCGCGCGATTCGTCAATGCGGCCGAATCAACTCTGAATTGAATGCCGAGACTGACCGGCTGGCCCTTCTCGCCGCTTCCTCCGCCCCCGAGTTCGGTTTCTATATCTTGCGCGGTAGGGCCGATACCTGTGCCGGGAACGGGCGAACTAACGGCCGGTAGCGGGAGCTTGTTTGCCTCTTCTTCTGCTGCTCTCCTCCTCTCCTCATCGTCAGCAATCCGCCGCGCCTCAATTCGCGCGTCCAAATCCCTCTGTCTCCGTTCTATTTCGGCGTTCACCTCCCGTCGCTGCGCCTCCCACTGTCGCTCTCTCTCCTCTTGCTCCCGCTGATTTGCGAGGCGTTGCGCCTCCACTCGCTCCGCCACTTGCCGTGCCTCCTCGGCCGCACGCTGTCTTCTCTCCTGCAATTCGTATTCGGGAGAACCGGGCTCGCCGGGCTTTGGCCCACCCAGATTAGTGGACTGGGGCGGCGCGGACTCTGCGTCTTTGTTTTCCGTAAAGAGAGATTTCGGTGCTCCCGATTCACCCCTGGGAATGATTACCGGAGATGCGAGCTTGGGAGCCTCTTCGGCCGCCGGCGGAACCGATGAGCTCGCCGGCGCGGCGGGCGGTGTGACTTCTTGAATAGCCACGGATGCCTCCGATGTTTGAGGTGCGGCGGGTTCCGGCGGAGTCACGGGCACCGGCGGAGCGACCGGAGCGGGCGGCTCTTCGACCGGCGTTGTCTTCGGCAACAGTGCTTCATACTCCTTTTCGGAAGTAAGGTCGACAGAGAGTGTCTGCTCTTTTGGCGGCGTCACATCCGACGAAAAACATCCCAATATTCCACAAGCGAACCCGCCGGTTACCGCAGTACCGAACAACTTACTACTCATAGACAGTTTATCCACTTCCGGTTCAAGAGCCCTGACATCTGCCGACAAGGCGGTCGGTGAGCCGGGCCGGGCCACATTTTCTGCGGCAGGTGTCTCGACCGGAACTACCGGCTTGCCCGCAGCCACTGCCCTTGCTTCTGCGACTGCATTGTCGAGCGCCGCAACCGGGCCGGGCGCGGGAGTAGTACCGGCAGGCGTATCAAAAATCGTTCCGGATTTCGGCATGCCTCCGAGCGTCTCCGGCGCTTTCGTCTCGACGATCGGATTCTGCACGAAATCTGTGATGGCATCCCTCGCTCTGTTGAACTGCGCGGCAGGACCCGACTCTGCTACGGGAGCAACACCGGCCGGCTCGAGAGTCGCAGCGCGCGGCAGTCTTAGACCCGTCATGTCGGGCTCGAATCGCAAAGCTTCTTTTGGAGCATTGATAGCTTGCGACGGCAATATATTTACGGGCGGTGCTTCTCCTGTTTTTAATACGCCGCCCGCGGTGCCCGACTCCGCGATATCGGAAACGGTCGTTCGCACGCCTGCCAGTCCCAGTGTTCCCGGTTCGCTGCGCGCGATGCCGGTTTCCCCCCACCCCATAGCGTAATCGATGCCTTTGTTCGTGGAACCGGCGAGACCTTTGACCGGTCTCAAAAACGGCGATACGAAAAGAGCATCAACACTCGTTTCCACAAATGTGCCGCTTGGGTCTATCTTTCTTCCCAACTCACGGGAAAGGTCGCCTGTAAAGCCGGGGACTACCCCGGTCATTTCCGCGAGATTACGCGCGCTCCCGAATATGGAACCGCCGGCGGAACCAAGTATGCCCGGTATTCCCCATCCGATCGTTTTTCCGAAGTCGCCCATCGAATTAATCTCACCGGGCATGCGTGAGAACGCTATCCTACCAGTCTCATGCCCTTTCTCCTCAATGACAGAGAAGAACTTGGACAACGTACCCTCTTGAGTATTTTGGATGATGTTTTGTACATCGGGCGATGGTCCGTTGAGGACATAGTCGGCGACGACACGCTCGAGGTCCGCCCGGCGGCCCGCCGTAAGCTGGAGGGCGTCCTCGGCGGTCGAAACGACCGATGACGGTGCGCTCATATTCTGGTCCCTCAAAATAGGAGCGCTGCCGATAAGGTTTTCGTATTTGTATCCGCTCCGTAGCTTATCGGCATAAATCTGACATTCGGGACAATTCTCTACGGGCTCGCCCGAAACGGTTTGCAACAGATTGGCCGCCCGTTGCGCGCACGCAATATCGGCGGCCGGACACGAGTTCCAAACTGCAAACAATTGCTGGGTCACTTGCACGTCAACGTCTCTTTGCTCCGGCGACTTGGAGTTTTCTTCCGTATTAAACATAAACGCGGGAAGCGGCGCCGACGACGACTGCTTCATCTGCAGAACGGTTTGCTCCTCCTTCTGCTCTGCAATCGCCGGAAGGTCGGCTTTTGCAACGGCAATGACCGGCACCGCGCGCTCGGAATCGGGCTGCGACCCATACGCTTCTTGTAATGCTTTTTTAAGCGGAGTCGCATCGCGCTCGAGAATCGACTGAAGGATTGCCGGACCGACTTTCACGGACGGCGGTACCGGATTTCTCGTCGCGCCAGCACTTTCCGCCGCATTCCTCCTCACATCCTCATCTGATATCTGTTGTCTTCTTGCCTCGAGCACTTGAGTTTCGATGGATTTTAATTCCGCGGGGGCTCTGTCCATGTCCGCGAGCGGCTGAGCCGACTGTGGAGCGGGTGCCACGGCACTCGGGCCGGCAGTCTTTTGCGTGTCATTCGCCGCAACCTGCTGATTCGAAACTGCAGGGGCAGTTGGAGTATTCGTTTCGGTTGACGGAGCGGTGTTGGCGGCGACTCTTGCTTCTGTCTCGGTGACCAGCGCGACCGGTTGCGAAAACTGCTCGGGCGGAGCGAACGACGCTATCGAGCCGGGTGTGACAAACGGCTGTTGCGCTCTGAATGCATTCCCCCGTGCCGCCGCAATCACTTCCGCATCTGTTTGCGTTGTTCCCGCTTGTGCGGAACCGCCCCATTTGCCGCCGGTGAAGTCGCTGTAGACTTGCTTTGTCCAACACAACCAAGTTCCGCTTGTACATGCAGACGTTTGTTCGCCCGTAGTCTGTTGCGACGACCCGAATCCGCTCTCCGAGGATAGTTCCGACCCATATGGCGGTTGTGGCGCATTGAGGGCCGTGTTGATTTGTGAAACTGGGTTGCCGATATCAGATACAGTTTCCGCTTTAGCATCGAAGTAGTTGTAGTACTTTGGAGAACTTGCCGACACGTCACCAGAACCGTTCGAATCACCCGAAGACCCGCCGGACTGCCCCGCGGCGTTCAAACTTTCCAGCTGTCCTGTGACGGGGTTCACGGTGTACTGCGTGTCCAACGGTTTTGCGGCGTTTGCCTCAAAAGCCGCAGTGATTTGTTGTGCCGTAAGTTGCGACGACACGGATTGCCACGGCGCGTTCGTGCCGGTCCCCGCAATAGAGGGTTGCGCGATAACGGCGCTCGGGACCGTACCGGCGGTAGCGAAATATTTCTTGAGGTACTCCGATTCTGCGACCAACACCTTCTTGCAATTCCCCTGTCTCTTACAATCAGGGTAATTATCAATGTATGTCTGAATATTACACTTTAGCTGCGCGTAGCAATGACCTTCGAGAAAAGATTTCCCCGCTGTGGTTTCTTCGCATGGCTTGTTCAGCATGCACAGCGCACCTTTTGCATTCGCTGCGCCCTTGCCGTCGTACTTGCACGTCCAATCCATCGGCATACTCTGTTCCGTTTTGCACATCTTGTTCGCGGGGTCGTCGTTGGGATTTGCCGGCTTCGGTGTCGTTTGCGCGAAGGATATTGATACTAAGGCGAACAAGAGGAACACGAGGCTCAAAAAGGCCGATAAGAAAAGAGTAGCCGCTCGGCGAGCAGAAAGCATGGGTCTATTGTAACAGAATGACCGATGTCTCTTTTTGTACAGGCGACAACCGATGTTCCCTCCTTTCAGACAGTGCTAGTATGTATCATATATGGTAGAGGAATGGAGCAGACGCGGCCTATTGAAACGTGCGGCCATTGCAGGAGCCGCGCTCACTTTGGGGGCACACGAAAGTGCCGCAAAGCAAAGCCCGTCGAACGATATTCCGGCCGCGATAGACTCAGGTGTCAAAGAGAGGGACGACGCACAGGAATTGAATAGAATTAATCGCGAGATGCAGGACGCGATTAAAAAAGGAGATATGGAGAAAATCCGGAAACTGACCGACGACCTTGATAAACACCTCAAGCGACTACTAGACCGGCAGAACAAGTAAACAAGAGCTTATCGCTGTATCCATATACCTCGGAGTCTGGCTAAGCCCGCATCGAGCTTTGGGTTGTTGCGCAATCTCTCCATTGCTACTTGCTCGATATACGCCCGGCCAACCCATCCCTTGATGGGGTCATTGAGTGCCTCTTTGATACCACTATCAATTTGATTGCGGGCGGAATTGATACGCGCAATCGACGTATTGACCCGATTAATCGAAGTTTGAATTTTGTCGGCAAGCTTCTGGTCGCCCGCATCCAATGCCGCCTGCTTCGCCTCTTGAAGCACCGGTCTGGATTCTTTCAGCGATTCCAGCACGCCGTCCCCGGCTCTCTTGAAATTGTTGAGGTATGAGTTTGGATCCTTCAAAACTTTTTCCAATTGGTCGGTGCTGTCTCTCACGTCCTGAAGTGCCGAATGAGCATCGCCGACGGCCTCTTGCACTCTTGCCCCCGTTACATCAGGCCGAGATTGAGGAAGCGGGATTGCCTCTCCCTCCCCGATTGCGGTTGCGGCAAGCGGTTCTTTCTTCTCCGGAGCTTGCACCGAAGCAGGTTCGTCCGTCACAGGTAGCGGCGCGTCGCCGACATTTAGATACGAGAGGTTTGCCACAGACAAATCCGGCTCTTTGGCTTCCGGCGCCACCACAGTCGCTTCTTCATCGCCGAATGTGCGGGCGGCCTGATCATTTGCAATCTCTGCCGCCACTTGCTCGTGCGATACGAGGAGGTCGTTCGGGGCCATGTCGTCGAGATATGCAAGATTCTTGTCCGGAATTATTGTCTCTGTAGGAACCGCAGGATTCAGAGAATCGGGTGGAGCCTGATTGTAGCCTCCCACGGCGAGGTCTTGAGGTGAAGTCGCCTCTTTTACCTGCGCTTCAATATCTTTTCCGCTTTCCGCGGTAAAGATTTCCGGTCTCCACGTGGGCACTGGAATCCGTTCTTCCAGAGGAATTTCTTTTTCCTGCACAAAGACAGGCGCGGCCTGCTCAATCGGGTTGCCGTTGCCATCTATATCCTGCGGGCGCGGCGTTGGTAGCGGGACTTCCGGAGCAGACGGTGTTATGAGCGCCGCGTCTCTCCCCGTGCCGCCCAGACTCTTTTCCAGTTCGCCCGACGCTACATAATTATTCCTATTGGCGGGCGTGTAATCGGCGACCATCACGTTTTGAATAACTTTGTCTCCCACTTGCACATCCACCTTGTCGCCAAGCTTAATCCCCTGCGCGTTGTTGGCGGGCACCGCTATCCATTCTCCCGAAGCCGTACTTCCGGAGGCAGCGATTTTCTGATCAGGTCCGCACACGCCGCCGCCGCCGGAGCACGTGAGTGTCACGAGTTTTTGTCCACCGGTGTCATACGCATTGCCGCTGTTTTCCTCGATGGAATTCCATGCTTTGGCGTCGGGGTTCGCGAGGCGTTCAAGGGGCGGCTGTTGTGCGGCTTCTTGCGCCCCTGCCGTAGTCGAAAGTAATGCGCTCTCCGGACGTTCGGGAGGAAGTGGAATCCCGCTCACCGCAATCTCGGGCCGTGACCGCGGAAGCGGTACCTCATCCGCAGGTTGATTTGGTCCTGACACTGGCACGTCGTTTACGGCAACCGCGGGGCGAGAGGTCGGCAGTGGCACATCATTTACGGTAATCTCCGGTCGCGGCGGAGGGAGTCGCACCTCATCAACTGGCTTATCCGTACCCGATGGCGGCACGTCACTGATTTTCATTTCCCCGGGTACCGATACTGTCGGCTGTGCATCCGGAACTGCCGCAAAGCCCGCATTCCAATCCGCAACCGTTCCGTTCTGCTCCGCTGCGAGCGTCGGAGGAACGGCACCAAAGCCAGCGTACCAGTCTTCGACTGTTCCGTTGTGCTCGGCCGCCAAAGGTTGAGGAACCGCGGCGTAGCCTGCATTCCAATCGGCAATTGTTCCGTTGTACTCGGCCGCGAGAGGAGCGGGAACTGCGGCAAAGCCGGCGTTCCAGTCTGCTGCAGTCCCGTTGAACTCGGGTGCAAGCGGCGCCGGCACTGCGGCGTAGCCGGCGTTCCAATCGTCGACCGAGCCGTTCTGTTCAGTGGCGAGCGTTGCAGGAACGGATGCGAAGCCCGCATTCCAATCCGCAACCGTTCCGTTGTACTCGGCTGCGAGAGTGGGAGGCACCGCGGCGAAGCCGGCGTTCCAGTCGGCGATAGTTCCGTTGTCCGCCCACCCGCCGTTCATGTTTACACTCGTGTTCGCCACATCGCCGCCGTAGTAACTCGCGTTCTGAAGCGGCTGCTGGTCGATGTACGACCCAGCCGGTCTCGACGAGTACGGCAGGTCTGAAGGTGATTCGTTTCCGGTAACTGGTCCGAGCTGATAATCACCGCCGGACAGTAATGTGACCTTCATGTTGTCGAGCTTGACGTTGTTTGAGTCGGCCTGACCGCTAAAATATTCACCCACTCTTTGATTCAAATCGACCACGCGATATTCTGACGCCGGAATCCCTCGTCCGGAAAGCGGTCCGTTGTCCGTCACTTGAACAATTGCCGCCTTTCCATCGGGCGACTCAACGAGGGCATAGCAAACGCTACCGCCTCCAACGCCGCAACCTGTAGCAAGTCCGATATCTTTACGAATTGCCACTTCCCATGCATCTGGATCGTACTCGCCGCCGGTAGCGAGTCCTTTACCGCCGGACCTCTCGCCGGGCGCCTCGGGATTATATGCAGTTGCTATTCCGGTAGCAGTCGGTGCCAACGCGTCTTTCTTGATTTCGTCCACGGCTCGAGGCGCACCATTGTCAGCCGCTTTCGAGTCGTTCGCAACCTGTCCCGATCCCACTCCCTCTTGTAATTTAGCGAAGGCATCTGAATTATTGGCGGGCTTCTCGACAATCTTATCCCATGGAGTCGGCGAGCGAGCGTCCGTCGCCGTATCGGTATTCCCTTCTGCAACCTTCACGCCGCCGACATCGAGCTTGTCCGATATGGAATTTTCTTTCGCATCAAACCCGGTGACGCCGTCGGCTACCGTAGAAACCCACGTTGGTGCCTGCCCCGATGCGACAATCGGCGGTGGTGGAGGTGCTACGGCATTACCATTCGCATCGAATTGCTGTCCCGCTTCTGTCTGCGTACCTAGTTGCTCCGGTGTCGGCCCAAATGCAACATAGGGAGACTCCGCGCCGATGTTCACCGCACATGCGATATTGGTACATCCTGACGGGCCATTTACCCACCAGTCATTTGCCCCGCTCACGAGAGAGCTGGTATCGAAGTTGGTCAACGCGGTAGCGCCGGTGTTGGCCCATCCCCCGTTCAGTGAGACCGGCAAGGCGGCTGGACCGGCCAATTCTCCCCCATCTTTAAACATTGGTGGCGTTGTGGCATTCGCAATGTCCTGCGCCGTAATGCCACCGGAATCCGCGGGATTGGTTTGTGTCAGTGCGAGTTGCTGACCGACCTGACCGGGGGCAAAATTTGCGGCTATCTGATTCGCCGCGTTGTACGGGTACAACATCGGCGCATTCGCCGAAGACCCGCTCGTCGGGGCGGCCCAGTTCGTTGATGCCGGCGCGGTAAACACACCGGAATTTGCAATCTGATTGCCGGGCTGCGGCTCAGGAGCGGTCGGTATGTTGGGAGTCGGCGTTTGAATTGCCCACGGGTCAGACGCGCTCGGCGCAAACGGAAAAGGAGCTGCTGTGTTGCCCGCGGTGGGAAACGGAGTGACGGAGCCGGAAGATGGATTCAGAGCCAGTCCATTCGTCGAAGCAGGGTTGAAGCCTGTTGATTGATATGTTGGTGGTGCGTATTGCACACCCGGGTTATACCCATTGCCGGCATTGGGCGATTCGAGCCCCTGCGGAACGCCACTCGACTGCGGGAATATTGACGATGTATTTTGCATGCTGAGATAATCGGAGTTGAATGACGACACGGGATTGAGTGTCTGTTCCAAAATGGACTGGCCCGATTGGAATCCGGAATATCCATATTCGCCGAGTGTATTCTCTGGAGTGATGCCATACGACTGATTCAGATAATTTTGGAACTCGTTTCCTGACGAGACTGTCTGTTGCGGCATGTACTCTAGTGGCTTCGTTCCGTTCTCGAACGCATTATTTATTTCCTCGGGCGTCTTCTGCTCAACAGGCTTCCACGGTGTGTTCTCGCCCGTTTGATTAGGAGTGCCACCCGCGCCTGTCGTATCTCCCGCCGGTACGTCAGGCACTTTTACTGCACCGGCATACTTACAATCATCCTGCGCCACGCATTTTCCCTCCACCTTTCCGTCCACGCCGGGGACGGTCGTCGGGCAAGACTTACCGTGCAAGTTGGTGATTGTCCTGAACGTCTTTAGCGTATTGTCCCACTCCTGCCACTGCTTCCCTTTCGACGAATCGTACTTATTGTTCCTGTCCGGAGCAGGACAATCTTCATTGGCGTTATTGACAGATGGTCCCGACGAAAAGCCTGAACCGCTAGACTCTCCCGGCATAGACAAAACCGTCTGCGCATGCGTCAGTGAAAAGGACGCGAGACTCAAAAAGACTGATGCAAAAAGAGTTGTCGCAATGCGACTGGAGCACATAGTTTCCATTGTAACAGTGCGACGGCCACATGCCGTAAATTGTGGCCCATTTAGTGTATATAACTCGGATATCCCCAAGGGCTTGCTTTTTCGGTAGATGTGTGTTAGTATCGAATTAGTGACCCCAGGCCATTTCGGCCTCAAGGAGGGATGTCATGAAAAAGACCATTCTTGCGGCCGTGCTCGCAGTTGTCGCGCTTGGGCTCACCGCTCCGGCGCACGCTCAGAGCATCCAGGAGCAACGGGTGTTCGGCGTCATTGTGTCGCTCGACGGGTTCGCCCAGAGTGCGCGTAACCTGCAAGCCATGACCTGCACGAACACGCCGACGCAAGCGGAATACTTCGACTGCCTCAGGCAGTACAACCGGCTGGTCACTGCGAAGCAGCAGGAAGCCGCCACCGCGATCGTCGACGAGGTCGGCAAGAAGTAACGTCGACCCTGTGTACCTACCGGCCGTCCGCATCTCGCGGATGGCCGATTCTCTTTTTGTACGGAACAGTGAGTGCGGCGATGGTGCCAGGAACATCGCGCATCCGTTTTCCACCTCAAGCGAGTGCGGCGGTACGTTTTTGCCGTCTTCGCAGGACCACTTCTTACGCCGCAAGCGAGTGCGGCGGGGCCTTTTGGAGACCCCGCAGGGCTTGGCCCGAGGATAGTACATTTTTCACCACAGGAGTACTTCGATTTTCTATGACTGAGTACCGTCAAGAAAATCTGGTCGCAGCAGAAAAATGTTGTTCTCCAAAAGGCCCCGCCGCCGAGCAACTAATCCATGTCGGGCATTCCCCCACCCATACCACCTCCGGAAGCCTTTTTCTCTTCGGGAATATCAGCAACGGCCGCTTCGGTCGTGAGGAGCACTGCCGCCGCGGACGCCGCATTTTCTACGCCACTGCGCGTCACTTTGACGGGGTCGATGACACCGGCTTCCACCATGTCCACTACCTCACCGGTCGCCGCGTTGAAGCCCTTGTTGCCGCCCGACGAAATCTCGGCAAGCAAGACCATCTCATCTTCGCGTCCGGCATTACGCACGATTTGTTTGAAGGGCGCCGTGAGTGAGCCGACGAGAATGCCGTAGCCCACAGCAAATTCGTCACCCTTTGACTTTGCGATTCCCTCGATATTCTTCGCGAGCTTCGCGCTCACCTTGGCGAGTGCCGCGCCGCCCCCCGGCACGATTCCTTCGGCAATCGCCGCTTTCGTCGCGTTGACCGCGTCTTCGATTTTGTCTTTGAGGTATTTCATTTCGGTCTCCGTGGCCGCACCCACGCGGATGACCGCGACGCCGCCCGAGAGTTTCGCGATGCGCTCATCGAGCTTCTCCTTGTCGAATTTGGAATCAGTATTTTCAAGTTGTGTCCGGAGCTGGCCGACACGCTTCTCGATATCCGCTTTCTTGCCCTTGCCGCCGACGATAGTCGTAGAATCTTTCGTCGCGATGACGCGATTAGCGCGGCCGAGCATGTTGAGCTCCGCCTTCTCGAGCGAGAGGCCGAGGTCCTCGGTGATGACCTGCGCACCCACCGTGATAGCGATGTCGGAGAGCATTTCCTTCTTGCGGTCGCCGTAGCCCGGCGCTTTGACCGCAAGCACATTGAACACACCCTTCAGTTTGTTGACGACGAATGTCGCGAGCGCCTCGCCGTCCACATCGTCGGCGATGATGACGAGGTCCCGCTTGCCGCTCTGCGCAATCTTTTCGAGCAGCGGGAGGATGTCTTTGATGACGGAAATCTTTTTGTCGGTGATGAGAATGGACGCATCTTTTGCCTCAGCCTCCATGCGCTCCGCATTCGTAATCATGTATGCCGAGACATACCCCTTGTCGAATTCCATTCCTTCCACATAATCGGTCTCGATGCCGATGGATTGCGATTCCTCCACGGTGACGACACCGTCCTTGCCGACTTTCTCGACGATATCAGCGATTGCTTTGCCGAGCTCCGCGCTCTCTGCCGCGATGGTCGCCACTTGACGCACGTCTTCCTTGCCTTTGACCGGCTTCGCCATCGTTTTGAGCGCGGCGACGGCATCGGCGGCAGCGGCTTCGATACCGTGACGCACCATCATGGAATTCGCGCCCATCGCGGTGCGCTTGAGCCCTTCGTGAATGATTGCCTGCGTGAGGACGACTGCGGTCGTGGTGCCGTCACCGGCCTTGTCGTTGGTCTTGGTCGCGACTTCCTTCACGATGCTCGCGCCCATGTTCTCAAATTTGTCGGCGAGCGTGATTTCCTTGGCGATTGAAACGCCGTCGTTCGTAATCGTCGGGCCGCCCCATGATTTGTCGAGCGCGACGTTGCGGCCCTTGGGACCGAGTGTGACGCGTACTGCGCCTGCGACGATATCCACGCCGCGTTTGAGCGCCGCGCGAACCTCTGTGTCGAATATAACTTGCTTTGCCATAATACTTGTATATTTTAATTATTGTTGCCTAGTTGTGCAAGTTTAACTTGCACAACTATTGATAATTCCCTAAAAGGTGCCGAGGATATTGCTCTCCGTGATGACGTAGTACTCCTCTTCGTCGATGGTCACTTCATCGTAGCCGTACTTGGAGAACATTACTTTGTCACCCGCCTTGAAACGCATCGGGAGCATGTCGCCCTTGTCGGTGCGCTTGCCCTCACCGACGGCGACGATAGTGCCGCGCTCGGGCTTTTCCTTTTGTGCGGTGTCGGGAATGATAATGCCGGAGGCGGTCTTTTCGTCCTCTTTTACCTCGGGCTTTACGAGCACGCGGTCGCCCGCGGGCTTGAATTTAATCTTGGTAGTTTTTATCTCTTTTTTCATGTTTGTGCATGAGCTATTAAAAATTGGATTGTGCGGCTCAACACCGCGGAGGGCTCAATATACACGAAATCGCACCCGAGGGGCAACTTGACAATTATATTATATATGCTATCATAGCAGCTGGCCACTCGAGGAGCTACCCATGCAACTTTCCCCCCGCGCCCGGCGTATTCTGTTCCATGAATATCCGGCCTCTGCCTATATCCCCGAAAAGCCGCTGGTGAGGATGCGCATGCTCGCGTATGACCTGCGGTGGCTGCTTACCGGCCTCGCCGTCGTCTGCGCGATTTACGCAGCGAGGCATTGGTTCGATCTGTTTTGACGAACGATACGCGGCGGGACCCACGACTGGGGCCCGCCGCGCAAACTTTTCATACCTTTGACTTCCCCGCGGCCATTTGTTACATTAGCTGGGCATGACCTTTCTCCACGGCATCCTGCCGTACGTACAGATAATTCTGTCCGCACTCCTCATCGTGTGTATTCTTCTGCAGCGCACAGGTGCGAGTCTCGGCGGCGCCTTCGGAGCCGACAATTTCTCGTCGGGTTTCCACACCCGTCGCGGATTGGAGAAGACGCTGTTCTACACAACTATTGTGCTCGGTATTTTGTTCGCGTTGTCAGCACTTATTAACCTCCTAACCAGCTAACCCCGCACCCCGAGAGGGTGCCCGTATGTATTCTCCTGACCCTTCCGATATTTCGGAGCTAAAAACCAAATTGACCACAGAGCGCCGCGTGTCATATTTCCGGCGCATCGAGGCGTTGCTGTTGTCGTTTTCGCCCGCGGAACGCCTCGCGTTGTATGTATTTTCCATTCTGCTTGGTCTCTCCACTCTCGCATTGCTCTCTGCGGTCAACAACGCCGTGTCGGTAGAAATCCCCGCGCAGGGCGGCTCGCTTACCGAGGGCGAAGTAGGGTCTGTGAGATTCATCAACCCCGTCCTCACGCTTAGCCAAGCCGATGAAGACCTCACCGCGCTGGTATACTCCGGCCTCACCCGCGCGCTTCCCGACGGCACTATCATTCCAGACCTCGCCTCGAGTTATGAAATATCGAGCGACGGCACCACCTACACCTTCCGCCTGCGACAAAACAATGTGTTCCACGACAACACGCCCGTGACTTCCGCCGATGTGCTGTTCACCGTTCAACTCGCTCAAAATCCCGACGTCAAAAGCCCGCACCGCGCGGATTGGGAGGGAGTGACCGCCTCGGCTCCCGACAAGTACACGGTGGTGTTCAAGTTGCCGCGCGCCTACGCACCCTTCATTCAAAATACGACGATGGGAATTCTCCCCCAGCGTCTTTGGAAAAATATTCCCGCCGCGGAGTTACCGTTCAGCCCGCTCAACACCCATCCGGTGGGCACCGGCCCGTACAAAGTGAGCGACCAGAATATCGACAACACGGGCGCCGCGACGCGCTACGAACTGTCTCCCTTCGCCAAATTTGCGCTCGGCGCGCCGCATCTCAAACGTATCACCTTCCTTTTCTACGGCAACGACGCGGCGATGGTTCAAGCGTTGAATGCGCGGGAAATCGACGCCATCGCCGGCATCTCGCCGGACGAGCTCGACGGCATCCGCCGCACCGACCTCACGACAATGACCGCGCTCCTGCCGCGTGTCTTCGGTGTCTTTTTCAACCAAGGACGCTCCGCCGTGCTCGCCGACAGCTCCGTGCGCTTTGCGCTCGATACGGCTATCGACAAGGAGCGGCTTGTCGACCTCGTCCTCAAAGGCTATGGCGCCGGACTCGACTCCCCCATTCCGTCCGGACTCATGGGAGGCGCGCCGCAGAACGTCAACGCGTCCAGTACCCTTGTGCAGAGTGCGTTCACCGATGAAACGGTTGCCGCAGCGCATGCCGTCCTCGTAAAAGGCGGCTGGACGTACAGCGCCACTTCGAGTACGTGGACGAACAAGAAAAAACAGGTACTCGGGTTTACCCTCTCAACCGCCGATTCCCCGCAACTCGTCGCAACGGCGCAGGCGCTCGCGGATGCATGGAAAAAACTCGGTGTGAATGTAAAAGTACAGGTGTATTCTCTTTCCGACCTCAACACGACCGTCTTGCGCCCGCGGCAATACGACGCACTTCTCTTCGGCGAAGTCGTCGGACGCGAACTCGACCTGTTTGCATTCTGGCATTCGTCGCAGCGCAACGACCCGGGGCTGAACCTCTCGTTGTACACCAACAGCAAGGCGGACTTACTGCTCTCGCAGGCGCGCGCAACGACCAACGCGACCGACCGCGAAAAACTCTACGCGCAGTTCGCGGCGCTCGTGAAAAAAGACGACCCCGCCATATTCCTGTATGCACCGGAGTTCGTTTATGTCGTCCCGAAAAACATCGCGGGCATTGAGCTGGGCGCTCTCACGACACCCGCCGAACGCTTCCTGAACGTGTACGAGTGGTACACCGATACGCAGTATGTCTGGAACATGTTCGTCAAATAAATGTTCAATTATCAATTTACAATTTCCAATGAATTTTCAATGTTCCAATTTGCAAAATTGAAAATTATAAATTAAAAATTATGCCATCCCATTCTGAATTCTCAAACGCCGGAGGCGCATACGTACCTCGGCAGACTCACCGACAAGGGCAGCCAAAACAGGTTCCGCCCGCTCGGCGCACACCCCAGCGCGAGCCGCAGCGCGGACCCGCACGAGGACGCCCCGGCAGCGCACCGCGCCGACGCCCTATGCACCTTCGCCCCGCTCGCCCGCCGCGCGGACGCACCAAGGTCGAGCACCAAGCCCCGAGCACCCGCTCCTCGCACGCCGGCCCCGCTATCCCGCCGCCCGCACCGGACACCGTGCGCATCATCCCGCTCGGCGGTGTGGAGGAAGTCGGGCGCAACATGACGGCCGTCGAATTCGGCAACGACATCTTTATCCTCGACTGCGGATTTCAGTTCAGCGAAGATGAAACGCCGGGCATTGATTACATTTTGCCAAACACCGGCTATCTCGAAGAGCGTCGCGACAAAATCCGTGGACTCCTCATCTCACACGGCCACCTCGACCACATCGGCGGCATCCCCTACATCTTGGACCGCATCGGCAACCCGACCATCTATACCCGCCGCCTCACGGGCAAAATGATTCAGAAGCGTCAGGAGGAGTTCGCGCAGACAATTCCAGTCACCATCCGCGAAGTGGAAAAAGACGAAGTGATAAAACTCGGCGCGGCGACCATCCGTTTCTTCGGTGTGACGCACACCGTGCCGGATAGCATGGGCATCATCATCGAGACGCCGTATGGCGACGTCGTGTTCACGGGCGACATCAAGCTCAACCACGAAGCGGGCGAGCCGAGCGACGAGGAGAAACGAGAATTCGGCATCTTCAAAGAGCGCAAAGTGCTTGCGCTCCTCATGGACTCGACCAACGTCTGGCAACCGGGCTTCTCCATTCCGGAGTCCACGGTATATCGCACGCTTGAGAAAATCATCGAGGACTCCAAGGGCCGCCTCATCATCGCGATGTTCGCATCGCACCTCGAGCGCCTCATCCGCGTCGTGCACTTCGCCGAGCAGTACGGGAAGAAAATTGTCATCGACGGCCGCTCGATGCGCACCAACATCGAAATCGCGCGCGAGCTTGGTCTCATCAAGTACAAAGACGATACCGTTATCAGTGTGGAGAACATGGGTCAGTATCCCAAAGAACGCATCATCATTCTTGCCACGGGCGCGCAGGGCGACGAATTCGCTTCGCTCGCACGCATCGGCAACAAATCGCACAAATACATCCGCCTCGAACCCACCGACACCATCGTCCTCTCTTCATCGGTGATTCCGGGGAATGAGCGCGCGGTGCAAAAGCTCAAAGACAATCTCTCGCGTCAGGGTGCGCACATCATCACTTACCACGCATCCGACGTGCACGCCTCCGGCCACGGCAACCGCGAGGAAGCGGCATGGATACACAAACAAATCCGGCCGAAATTCTTCATCCCCGTCCACGGCTACCACTACATGTTGCGTGTACACGGCGACCTCGCCGTCGAAATGGGCGTACAGCCGCAAAATGTCTGCATCCCAGACAACTCTTCGGTCGTAGAAATAATCGCCGGCGAGAAAATCGCGAAGCACGCAATCAAGGCGCCGTCCGAACTGCGCGTCGTCGAAGGTCAGACTGTCTCGGAACTTTCCGACGTGCTGATGCGCGACCGCAAAGCGCTCGGACAGGAAGGCTTTTGCGTCGTCGTCGCCACGGTGGACCGCCGCACGGGCAAGCTCCACAAATCACCCGACATCATCTCACGCGGATTCGTGTACCTGCGCGACAACAAAGAGCTCATGGACCAGACCCGCCTCATCATTAGGAAGTCGGTGGAGACTTCGATGCGTAACCCCCGCGCCGCCGACCTCGATGTCGCCCGCGACGACCTCGCCGAAGCCGTCTCCCGCTTCTTATTGCAAAGAACAATGAAACGTCCTATAGTCATTCCGGTAATTGTAAGCATTTGATTCAAGTCGAACTTCGTGGTAGAAACCGCAGTACAGTAGCCAGAACCCCTTTGTGGGAGATTGGAGGACTCTGTGTTGCTCGTTCTTCTCTTGCTGTTCGTGGGTTTATATGGGGGCCTACTTACGGGTCGCCCTTTGATAGGCACGAGTACCGGACTCGCAGTTGGACTCTTGCTGAGCGTCATCGTCGGCGCTACCTGGCTGGGGCTACCATATCCCCCCTGTTACACCGACGCGAAGGGCGTCATGCAGGTGCTTGTGGCCTACCCATCGCCACTTTGCGGTCCTGACCCTTAAATCGGGGGTGGAGCCAACGAATGGTTTACAGGGAGGCCTCGCCCCCCTGTTTGCTTATGCAATTCGCCACTTCCCTTTTTCTTTCACGATAAGCCCGTCCCGCACGAGCCCTGCCAGCGCCTTTTCCACCTTATATTTTTCAAATGCAGTGAGGTCTGACCTCACTGCATTTACAGTCTTCGGCCCGGAACGGAGAACGCACAGGATTGCGCCGCGGATTTGGCGGAGGCTACCCTCAAATTTTGATTGTTTGGCGTAGTGCGCACTGCGGCTGTTGTTGCGCACGCCGGACTTTTTTAAATACGCGCCATAATCCATCAGTGCCCAATGCCACTCCCTCGGCTCCTGCCCACTCGCCGCAAGTGTCGCAAGCGGCAGAATTTCAACATCCGATATTCTAACGTTTTGCAAAACGTTTGAATGAAAATGGTGGATGAATGCGGTGCGGATG
>MFLL01000012.1 GCA_001781335.1 Candidatus Kaiserbacteria bacterium RIFCSPHIGHO2_02_FULL_55_25
AATTTGATACGGTCTATCACGAGCACCTGTGCTACTACAGCGTCAAGCCGCTCATCCACCTCTTTGAGCGCTTCGGTATGGAGGTCTTTGATGTGCAGCGGGTCAATGTGCATGGCGGCTCGATTCGTGTCTTTGCACGCAAAGCGGCGGGCATGCCCCCGAAGAGTTCTGTGCAAGAACTGCTGTCTCTCGAAGAAAGGGCGGGTCTCTACACGCTAGAACGATTCAGCAGTTTCCAGAAAGAAGTAGAAGTCATTCGCGACAAGCTCGTCTCTCTGGTGCGGGGTTTTCGTGCCGAAGGGAAGGTGGTTACGGCATACGG
Organism: Candidatus Kaiserbacteria bacterium RIFCSPHIGHO2_02_FULL_55_25; assembly: GCA_001781335.1. Lineage (GTDB taxonomy): Bacteria > Patescibacteriota > Minisyncoccia > Phycocordibacterales > UBA2100 > UBA10103. The sequence continues at coordinate 323 of MFLL01000012.1, forward strand.
TGCCCCCGCCAAAGGTAATACATTGCTCAACTTCTGCGGTTTTACCGCCGATGATTTGAAATACGTCACCGATACGACGCCATATAAGATTGGGCTCCTCACTCCCGGTAGCCATATTCCGGTCGTCTCGCCTGAAATCCTTGCGACCGAGACGCCCGACTACATCCTCTTGCTCGCGTGGAATTACCGGGACTTCATTCTCAAAAAAGAACAAAGCTTGCGCGAACGCGGCACCAAGTTCATCATTCCAATACCCGAGGTCGAAATCGTATGAACGACGACACTGATATACAACCCATACTCGCGTGGCTTAAAGAGCGGCAGGAATCGTACCCCGTTACCGTCGAGGAGGTGGGCATCAATGAGGTGCAGGGCTGGCAGGTAGATCCGGCAAGCGGAAACATCACCCATGAATCGGGCAAATTCTTCTCCATCATCGGGGTCAAGGTGACGGGCGCGGCTGACCGCGAAGTGCCGTCATGGAGCCAGCCGATGCTGAAGCAGGAAGAGGTCGGCATCTCGGGCGTCCTCGTGCAGACGAAAGGAGGCGTCACGCGGTATTTATTCTACGCAAAATTCGAACCGGGGAATATCAATATGGTGCAAATCTCGCCCGCGCTCCAAGTCTCCGAAGGCAACCTCTCGCTGGCGCACAAAGGAAAGCGTCCGCGGCTTGCGGAATATTTTGACGGCACGAAAGGCAGACTCCTGAAATCGGTGACCGGCGTTGAAGACGGGGGGAGGTTCTATCACAAGGTGAATCGCTCGATGCTTGTCGAAGTTGACGAGTCGGAGAATGTTCCTATTACCGAAGATTATATCTGGCTCACACTCCCGCAAATCAAAAAGCTCCTGCTCGTGGATCTTGCCGTGAATTCGCTGGCGCGCAACGTATGCGCCATCATATGAGTGGAGAGACAAAAGTACGCGTCGGAATACTGGGATGCGCAAACATCGCCGGGAAATATGCGATTGCCGCTTTCAAGTCACTCCCGAATGTGGAGCTCGTCGCGATTGCGAGTCGCGAGGAGGCCAAAGCGAAGGAGTGGGCGGAACGCTATGGATTGGAAGCGGAAACCTACGACTCGCTCGTTGCACGTGATGACATCGACGTTATCTACAGTCCGCTTCCCGTCGGCCTGCAGGAAGAGTGGGTGCTCAAAGCCGCGGCGACGGGGAAGCATCTCATTTGCGAAAAGTCCATGACGTATAGTCTCGCATCGGCGAAGCGCATGGTGGGTGCGTGCAAGGACGCAGGTGTCGCGCTCTATGAGAATTTTGTCCCCGAATTTCACCCGCAACACGCGCAGGTGCTCTCGTTGATTAACGGGCAGAAGATAGGAAAGCCGCAGGTGTGGAGCGGTGCGTACGGATTTCCCGCATTTCCCGAAAACGACATCCGCTATAACGCGGATTTGAAGGGCGGCGCGCTGAACGACTGCGGCTGTTATACGGTATATATGGCACGCAAGATTATGCAGGGCGAACCAATTGCCGTCACCTGCACGCTCTCGAGCGACGGCCGCGATGTGGATATCAAAGGCTCCGCGCTTCTTGAGTTTGAGAACGGGACTGCGCTCATGTCGTTCGGCTTCGACCACTTCTATCAAAATACGTATTTCGTGTGGGGTTCCAAGGGAATCGTGCGCACGAACCGCGCCTTCGCACTTCCGCCCACGTTTACTCCGGCTATCGAGCTTATGGAGAACGACGGAACGAAAGAGAAGCGCACAACGATTGAAATTCCCGCGACAAATCAGTTCGCGCTTAGTTTCGACTATTTCTGTAGCGCCGTCGCAAGACAGAATACAAAACAATTCGGCGAAATGTACGAGCGCATCATCCGGCAAGCGGCCGTACTGGAAGCGATGCGCGTATCCGCGCGGGAAGGGAAGCGGGTCGTTCTATAGAACGTGTTTAAAAAACCGTCGCTTCGAGGCCGCATCCCCTCGGAACCCGGATTTTTCTGCTGGAAAATCCTTAATCCTCGCCTCGTCGGCTGCGGGAGATTCCGAGGAGATGCGGCCCGTCGCGCCGGCTACACGTTTCAGACATTCTCTAGCCGCGTACGTACAGTCGCGGTCGTTGCCGGAAACCATTGACAAATGGATTTTTAATTATAGAATACTACGAGTTGTCTTCACCAACCTTCGGGGAGATGAGCGGTGAACAATCAATGGAATGTCGGCATTGTGGCGTTTGGTTTCGGTGAGCCATCGGGTGCAAATCCGAATGCAAACATCGGAGTCCTTGCGTTGCAATGTGCCCGTCGTAGGGCAGGTACTCCGATTTTTACGGACAGGGACGTGTCTCCGCATTTGGCCGGTGCCTCGGGTATCGTCGAGGAAATCGACCCGAAGCGCATACCTACTACCTATCGTCTTGCAAAAATGGCGATGGAGCGGGCCAAAGAATACGAACTGAACGAGTTACAGGTCGTGGCAACGACCTGTCACATGTGGCGCTGTCTCCGTGATTTGCGGTGGGCGGCCCATGATTGCGGCGTTGCGGTCACCCTGACGCCGTGTCCGATCAGGGGTTTCCAGTACGATTCGAGCGCGACAACACCGTATACTCGAACAGCATGGCGATGGTGGACGTTCGAAATTGCGTACAGGGCCGCAAGCGGCATGTTTCCGGCATGGTACAAACGCACTCGAGCGTGACCATGCCGACAAAAAGGCCGGGTTTTCAGCTCGGCCTTTTTCATTTGTACTTCTTGCTCAGGCGGTTCGTCGGTTATGTTTGTCCATCACGGCTCTCAAACCACTCGAGGACTTTTTGCAGTTCAGCCTCAACGTCGGTGCCCCGTGTTTGTGCGAGTATCAGAATGTCGGCAATAAGGGCGGCGATACGGTGGTCAGAGTCCTGATGTCTATGGTCGTCGCTCTTCATCTCTCCGCTTTCTACTTTGAATGATGCCTCGACATCCTCGAGCTGTTTGCGTATCGAAGCGAGGCGGTCGCTCTGCGACCACCTGCTGTCGGGGAATTTGCGCTTTGCAGCTTCGCCGAGCGCCCTCTGCCACTCCGCCATGCTTCTCATTCCCGTAGTATAGACCCATATACAATCCGTGTGTACCGCATACACACGACGCGATGCTTCCGTATCATGCGTCGGGGCGGCGCTCGCTCTCGAGGCTCATTGGCGCTATTCTTGCGGAATATGAAGCGCGTTCTCAAGGTCTGCCTCGCCTCGGCCCTCTTTTTCCTGTATCGCGCTATAGATCCGTGGTGCCGTTTCCGCGAGGTCTCGATTCTTGCGTATCACTCGATATCCGATGCGCCACTTTACACCGCCGTGACGCCCGAGGTGTTCCGTGCGCACTTGAGTCGTTTGAAAGCTGGCGGTTACTCGTTCGTATCGCTCCGCGACGTGATTGCGTTTCTCGACGGCTCGCCGCTTCCAAAGAGGGCGGTCGCGCTTACGTTCGACGACGGGTACGCCGACTTCGAGACAACGGTTCTACCGATTCTCGATCAGTTCGAGGCACCCGCGACCGTCTTCATCGTGGGGGACGAGGCGGCGTCACGGTCGGCGCTCGGGAATGCGCTCCCATTGCTTGATCAAAATGCGCTCACGCGCGTGCGCGCACACCCGCGCATTGAAATCGGTTACCATGCACGCACGCACGCAAATCTCCGCACGCTCTCGGGAGGCGCACTACAGGATGAAGTGCGGACGCCGTTTGGGGCGCGCTACTTCGCGTATCCGGGCGGCAACTATTCGAACGAAGCGGTTGACGCCGTGCGGGCGGCCGGATACGAGGCCGCGTTCTCGATTAAGCCGACGCATGTCCGTGCGGCTTCTGACCACTTCCTCCTGCCGCGTTTCGTCATCACAAAAGACCCGGTCATGCGCGACATCCTCTTCTACGCGTCGCGTGCGGCGGCATGGTACCGTGCACTCACTCGATTCGTATGAATTCCATTCCGGTTTCGGTCGGCATTTTGACGTTCAATTCGGCCCGCACGCTCAAGCGCGCGCTCGAGTCGGTGAAAGCGTGCGACGATATCATCATCTGCGACGGCGGCTCGACCGATGGCACGCTAGATATCGCGCGGGAGTACGGTGCGCGCATCATCGAGCAGGATGCCGCGTTCAAGCGTACTGACGGACGGCTCGCGGATTACTCCGGCGTGCGCAATCAGTGTCTTCTCGCCGCACGGCATCCGTACTTCTTCTATATTGATTCCGACGAGGCGGTCTCGCCGGATTTGATTGAGGCGCTCGCGTGCATCGCATTGAGCGGCACGGAAGACGGCTACCGCATTCCGATTCGCATGTGGATCGGCGAGCGTATGATAGAGCACTCGTCAAACTATCCCGGATACCAGTACCGCATCGTGCGTACCGACCGCGGAGTCGTGTTTGTGAAGCCGGTGCATGAGCGACCCGTGTTTCGAAGCGCACCCGACCCCAGACGGACGACGATTGACGCTCCGTGGTACGTGTATCTCGAGCCCGATTATGTAGAGCACTATTTGGCGCGCAACTGGAAGTTTGTCGAGATGGAGAGGGAGCGTCATGCGGATATGGGGCTCGCGCGGTTCCTTTTTGCGGTGATTCCGCGCAATCTGCGCTCTGCGGCGGGTGTGATACTTCGCACGATACGCGACCGTGCGTGCTATCCGTGGAAGACCTGCATGCCGCTTTCGGTGGAATGGGGTAGAGTACGCTACCACCTCGCGCTCATCCGCGTGATTGGCACCAATATCCGTCACCTATGAGCACTTTCGACGCACTCGTCCGCGACGCCGCCTCGTATCTAGAGAGCCATCGCCGCTGTAGCAAGCACCACGTCGAGCATACGGGCAGCAACTGCTACCTGCTCGATTTCTATTCTACTCTCGGCGAGATCGAGAAGGGGAAGCGGCTCATCGCGCACCTCTTCACGCTCGTGACCGATACGAAAGGCGGCAAGGTCTTCTACCCGGGGCACATGAACCCCATGAATATGTCGCAAAACGTAATCGATACGGGCGCGGCGGTCGATTCAATTGCACGATTTCTGCATCTGCATCGAAATGCTTTTACACAGTTCGAGCACACGGAATACGGCGCGAAGCTGCGCGAGATCGCGGAGACGTATCTGAAAAGCGCCGCCGCGGAAAAGACACTCACCAATCAGCGTCTCTGGGGACTCACCGGACTCGCTTCGTATGCGCGCTACGCGGGCACGCACATCTATGACGATATCGTTCGCGCGAGCATCGAGCGGGCGTTTGCCGATACGACGCCCGATGGCTTCTTTCTCTATATGCCGCACGCGCGCGAGCACGGCAATTTCGAGGGGTATGAGGGTATCACGACGTTCTACCAGTCACGCTGTACCGCATTCATCCGCTACTCGCTCAAGGCGGCTGGCATCGACAGCGCCCCGTATGAGGAACGACTGCGCACAAGCGAGCGAGCGTTACTCGCCATGTATCGGTCCGATGGAACGAAAGACCTACGGCTCGAGTGCAAACGATGGTACTGGCAGTCTGCCTACGAGGTCGCTTCGGCCGGCTTCGACGCGTATGCGCTCGCGCACTCGAAGGAGTCGGCGGCAGGCGTCGCGCTCCACAATCTTTTGTTTCAAACACGCAGACACTTCTTTGACGGATATCTGCACTCGCACATCGGTCTGCCGGTGAATTTTCAATGCCCGATATTTTGGACGGCGCATCTCGCTTGGATGTTGCGTGTCGAAAATATCAGGTCGCAGTTTGACGCGGCATCGTCGCTGAAGGACTTCTCGTTCCGCTTCGAGGGGAAAGAAGTGTTTACCGACACGACACCGAGTCGCCGCACTCTTGTGAACGCGCGCTGGCAACAGCGGAATTTCAACGAGGGCATCTACGGCAACGGACTTGCCGACGCGGCGCGCTGGTCATGGTGCGTGCCCGCGCTTCCGCCCGCGTTTCTTTTCTCGGTACGCGAAACAGCAAATCATACGTGGTATGCGCTACGCGGCGGCCACTTTTCCGAGGCGGCGCTTCGCATATGGCGTTTCGCGCGCGAGCTCCTCGTGATGCTTCTGCCGCGCTACAGTACTCGGTACGGGAAAGTCAGCTCGTTCGCCGTCAGAAACGGCACGGTCAATGTCACCGTCATTTCGGCCACGAAGTACGGCACTATCGCTGTCGGAGAGCCCGTGAATCTCAATATTCCGCTATGAAAATTGTATACATCGCCAACATCCGCATGCCGACCGAGAAGGCCCACGGCGTGCAGATTATGAAAATGTGCGAGGCATTTACACAGCTCGGACACGAGGTCGAGCTGGTGGTGCCCAATAGGAAAACACCTATCGCCGAAGAGCCGTTCTTGTACTACGGCATCACAGCGCGCTTCGCGATAACGACACTGCCGGTGTGGGATACCGTCGGGTACGGCCGCCTTGGCTTCCTGCTCGAGTCCGTACTTTTCGCACGCGCCGTGCGTCGCCATCTACGCGGCAAGGCGTTTGATGTGCTCTATGGTAGGGACGACCTTGTGCTTTCCGGCATGTCGGCACCGTATGTATGGGAATCGCACACGGGCGCATGGAACAGTATGGCGCAAAAGGTCGCGCGAAGTGCGAAGCGCATCGTCGTGATATCGCAGGGTCTCAAAGATTTCTACACAGGGAAGGGGGTACCGGCGGAGAAGATCATCGTCGCGCACGACGGCATCGACCTCGGGCAGTTCGCGCACCCGCAGTCGAAGGAACAAGCGCGTGCGCGGCTCGGACTCCCGTTCGATAAAAAGATTGTCATGTACATCGGCCGACTCGACGGATGGAAAGGGACCGATACGCTCCTCGATGCCTCGAAGCTTCTACCGGGTGATTTCCTCGTCGCGATTATCGGTGGCGAGCCGCAACAGGTGACAGAGCTCTCGGCGCGGTATCCGAACGTGCGTTTTCTCGGATTCCACCCGTACAAGGAACTCGCCGACAATCAGTCGGCGGCCGATGTGCTCGTGCTCCCGAATACGGGGAGAGACGAAATTTCTTCACGCTTTACCTCGCCTCTTAAACTATTTTCGTATATGGCATCGGGTATACCCATGGTCGTTTCTGATCTCCCCAGTATTCGCGAAGTACTCGACGAGAACGGTGCGGTGTTTGTCACTCCCGACGACGCACCGGCGCTTGCGCAGGGAATACGGAGTGCGTTTGGTCGCGACGACCTCGCACGGCATGCGCATGCTGTGGTACAGCGCTATTCGTGGAACGCTCGCGTCGGTGGGATACTGGGCGGGCTCGAACAGCTTGTATGAAAATACTTCTCCTTGTACGCGACAGACAGTCAAAAGCGGGCTCCGGCCGCAATGCGGCCAACATGATACAAGCGATTACAGACGCCGGTTTTGAGCTCGACATCCTCGACTACGACGGCCGTTTTTGGTCGTACGTGGTGCGCGCGTGCCGTGCGGCGGCCTCGGCTGATATCGTACAAGCGATTGATATGAATCCGCTCGGCTTTGCCGGATACGTCGCGACGCGGCTCACCCGCGCGAAATTCCTCATCGTAGCTCAAGCCGGATACGCGATTGCGCCGCTTGAGCACCGCAAAACGAAACTCCTCTCGAAGATAGCCTATCGCGCGGCCGATAGAGTCGTTGCGGGCAGTTCGTTTGTCGCGAAAGAGATTGAGCGACGGGTGCCCGGTGTGCACGTCGGGGTTATCGATCCCGGAATCAATCTGGCGACATTTTCCGGCGCGTCAACGGCGCACGTGCCCGACGCCGTGCCGTTCATGATAAGCGTCGGTGCGGTGAAAGCGCGAAAGGGGCACGACGTGTCGATGCAGGCGTTCGCGCTCGCGAAAAAATCGATTCCGGATTTGCGATACGTAATCGTCGGCTCGCAGACAGATGAACCGCGTTTTTTTGCTTCGGTGCGTGCACGCGCCCGAGAGCTTGGCGTCGAGAACGACGTCGATTTTCTCGCGGGAGTTTCAGATGGCGTCTTGAACGACCTGTATCGCCGCGCGTCCCTATTCATCCTGACCTCGTCGAATATCGGGTCGCACGTCGAGGGCTTCGGGATGGTATTCCTTGAGGCCGCCGCATACGGTCTCCCCAGCGTCGGAACGCTCGGCAATGGCATTGAGGGGGCGGTCGAGAACGGGCGCACGGGAATCCTTGTGCCGCAGAATGATCCCGAGGCGACGGCGCAGGCCATCGAGAAAATACTAAGCGACAAGGAGTTTGCGCGGAAGATGGGGGAGAGTGCGCGGGAATTCGCACGTGAACACGACATCCCGCACCTCGTGAAGCTCTACTCCGGGCTCTATCATGGTATGCTCGCTGAATAATTATGTACATCTACCAAGTCGAGCGCACGTTGATACGCAAACAACTCATGAGCGTCGCGAAGTACCTCAAGGGCGACGTGCTCGACGTCGGCGGAGGGGAGAAAAACCGCTACAAGAACCTATTCACGTTCAAGACGTTCACCTGCCTCGATATCTATGCGGGAGAGGGTATTGATATTGTCGCGTCGGCCGACGCGATTCCGCTTCCCGATGACTCGAAAGACTCCGTACTGTCAACCCAAATGCTCGAGCACGTGAAGTATCCGGAGAAGTGTGTGCAGGAAATGTACCGAGTGCTCAAGAAAGGAGGATATGCTGTCGTTACAGCGCCGCAGTGGAACGAGCTACATGCGGAACCGCACGACTACTGGCGGTATACGAAATACGGATTTGTCGAACTTTTCGAGCGCAACGGCTTCACGACGGTCGAATCTCACCAGCGTGGCGGCTTCTTCTCGCTGTCGGCGCAAATGACCATCCGCTTCCTCATGGACCGCCTCCACCTCCATCGTCAAGCAATCGCGGGCAGGATCATGAGCAGAATCTTTCAGCTCATGGGCACGTTCGCGATATTCCTCGACCGCATGGACTCGAGTGAGGCGAATCGCAAGCACGCCATCGGCTGGTGCTTTGTGTTCCGGAAAGTATAAGACCTTGTTGCCCGCATGTTGTGGGAGCGGTAAAATGAAAAGTATGAATTCCGGCCATTCCTTCGAGAAGATGCGCGAGGTGAATCCCGAGCGCTTGAAACGATACGAAGAATTGTGCGACGGGGCTCCGAATGCGGTTTCAATATTGGCGCGAGGTCTCGAGACTGTCGAGAAGGGCGGAGCAGTGGTGCGCACGAAAACGACCGGTTATCTTGGCAAAGAAGTGCATGGCAATGTCAGCGGCAGCAGGGCCGGCGTGCTCGCGGCGATAGAACTTGCTAAATACTTTCCCGATGCACGTATTGTCGCCAACAGTTTGGTGGAGAAGACGAACGAACATCAAGCACAGGTAACCGCAGCGGAGCTCGGTCGTGGGGGAGTGGGACCTGAGCGCATAATCGTTCAGGAGAAGTCGTTCTCTACATATTCCGAACTTCTTGAGCTCATTAGACTTGTCACCGAGAATGACTGGCAGCACGCGGTCGTCGTCGTGAACGAATTCATTGTGCCCCGGGCGCGTGCGCTGCTCCGGCATATCCATGATGTCGGCGATCCGGCAGAGTATCGGCAACGGCCAGGAATTCAGGAGGCCTTGCGTAAGTACGAGGCGATGCGTCGGGCGGGGAGCACCAGCATCACTGTCGTTTCATCGGAAGACATCATATCGCTCGCCGATCCGCGCTATCGCAGAATTGTTGAAGCGGCGCGTCAGCTTCCTGAATGGATAGAGACCGTCAGGAAAGAGAAGTCCGGCGTGGAGGCCATCGAGGACGGAACCTATGGAAAAAACCCGCCTTCAACGTCAGTAAAACAATAGGTACGGTGTGCAATTGCGTCGCGAAGTGGTCGGGTTTTTGTTATACTCGTCACACATGAAGAAGGCGTTCATCACAGGCATCACAGGGCAGGACGGCTCATATCTCGCCGATCTGCTGCTAGAAAAGGGGTATGAGGTGCACGGGCTCGTGCGCCGCACGAGCCGCTATATCATCGGCTCTCACGAGGGCTTTCTTGCCACGGAACAGGTGAAAACGGACAATCTCAAGTTGTACTACGGCGACCTGAGTGACTTCAGTTCCATCTCGCGCATCATCTCGCAGGTCAGGCCGGATGAGGTCTACAACCTCGCGGCGATGAGCGACGTGCGAGTGAGTTTCGATATTCCCGAATACACGGGCGACATATCCGGGCTCGGTGCCGCCCGCGTGATAGAAGCGGTGCGCCAGAGCGGCGTACCCGCAAGGATATATCAGGCCTCGACCTCCGAGCTCTACGGCAAGGTCCTCGAGACGCCGCAGAGCGAGACGACACCGTTCAATCCGCAATCGCCCTATGCGGTAAGCAAGCTGTATGCGTACTGGATGGGCAAAAACTATCGCCAGAGCTACGACATGTTTATCGTCAACGGCATTCTTTTCAATCATGAGAGTCCGCGTCGCGGGCCGAACTTCGTGACGCGCAAAATCACACGCGGCGTCGCGGATATTGCGCTTGGCCGCCCGAGAAAAATTTATCTCGGGAATCTTGACGCCAAACGCGATTGGGGGTACGCGCCGGAATACGTCGACGCTATGTGGCGCATGCTACAAGCCGACAAGCCCGACGACTACGTGCTCGCGACGGGCGAGACGCACTCCATTCGCGAGTTTCTCGCAGAAGCATTCTCGCTTATCGGGAAACGCTGGGAGGACTACGTGGAGATTAAGAAAGAACTTTTCCGCCCCTCGGAGGTCGACCTTCTGGTCGGCGACGCCTCGAAAGCGAAGAGTGATCTCGGGTGGGAACCGCAGGTCAAATTCAAGGAACTCGTGAAAATACTTCTCGATTCCGACATTGAACTCGCGAAGAAGAACGGTGCGGAACCCCTCTAACATTCCGGTATGAAAATAGCGGTTCTGCAAGACGACCTCCCGCCGCATCACGTGGGCGGGGGCGGAGTCATAGCGTACCAGCTCGCGAAAGAGTTCGTCCGGCTCGGTCACAAGGTGCTTGCCATCACCACCGTCCAAAGGTCTGAAGATGCGGGCCGTGAGTCGGTGGATGGCATTGATATCGTGCGTCTGTACTCCAACTATCATCCACGGTATCGGGCTTACAGAGGTTTGTATAATCCTTCGGTCGTGAAAGCGGTAAAGCGACTGTTGGGGGATTTTTCGCCGGATATCGTGCATGTACACAACGTGCACACGCATCTCTCGTACTACTCGCTCATGCTCGCGCGGCAGTATGGACGCAAGGTGGTGATGACGGAGCACGACGCGATGTCGTTCCACTTCGGGAAGTTACCATCCGCGAACGACTCTCTCGCGAGCGAACAGCCGGCGCATACACTCCGTGAATCGTTCGTCCGACAACTGCGCATGCATAAGTGGCGCTACAATCCTCTACGCACGTCTATCATCCGCTACATACTTCGAAGGTCCGTACACGCGACTGTTGCGGTGAGCGCGGCGCTTGCTCGCGTACTTGAAGACAATGGTATTTGCGTACACTCCGTCATTCACAACGGCATTGACGCCAAGGAATGGGGAAGGCCCGCCGATGTCGAGGCGTTTGTGAATAAGCACCGCCTCAGGGATTGCGTCATATTTTTCGGCGGCAGGCTTTCGGAGCCGAAGGGTGCGATACAGATGATTGAGGCGATGCCCGCGATCTGTATCAGCGCTCCCGGTGCGCAACTTCTCGTCGCGGGGAAGCAGGATGCATTTGCAGAGCGGATGGCAGTGCATGCCGCACGGCTCGGCGTGGAGAAGAACCTCGTTTTTACCGGATGGATTTCGGGAGATGAACTGAAGTCCGCGTATCACGCGTCGCGCGTTGTCGTGGCGCCGTCCGTATATCTCGACCCGTTTCCCACCGTGAATCTTGAAGCGTTTGCGGCGGGAAAACCGGTGGTCGCCACCTGCTTCGGCGGGTCGCGTGAAATCGTGGAAGACGGCGTCTCGGGGTACGTGGTCAATCCGCTCAATGTCAAAGCGCTTGCGGCGAAAGTCGCCGACTTCCTAACGGACAAGGAGAAAGCGAAACAATTCGGAGTCGCGGGACACGGGCGCGTCGCGCGCGATTTTACGCTCGGAGGACAGGCGCGTGCGTATGAAAATATTTTCACCGAGCTCCGTTAAAGGGCGGGCGGCTTGTAGTTGGGGTCGCCGTGGTCTCCAGTACCCATGCCCAGATTCTCGTGGACGATAGGCACTTTGCAGTCGTCCCATTTTTTTGTGAGGAATGTGACAATATTCATGTCGGTAATGGCATAGAGGACGTGTGTGACGCCCTGCGGGGTAAACGTGCAATCACCCTTTCCGACATACAGGAATTCTTCTTTGCCGTTCTCGTCTTTCGAGACCAAAACTCCGTTGCCGCCGGTGATGAGGTAGTACTCGTCGAACTCGGGATGATTGTGATTGCCGCGAATCTTTCCCTTGTTGATGAACTGAAAGTTGAACTCGACAATCGGCTTCTCGGGATAGAAGGTAAAAATACCGCCGCGTCCGTCGCGGATCGTGTCCAGATTGGAGCGAGGGTCGATTTTCCGTATCTTCATGGCTGTGGAGTTATTGTAGCAGTAAGGTCGCTGTAATCAATGTGATACGGCGGGCAATTTAGACTGCCTCCGAAGCTATCTCGCGCATGACTGCACGGCGATACAGGATGTAGTTGGTCGTTGAGACGGCAATCCGCGTGATGACGCGGGCGATGATAACACCGGCGATACCCCACACAAGTACGCCGATGGTGACGCCCACCAGCTGGAAAACCGAATACACGGCCGTGTTCATATAGAGTTCCGAGGTGAGCTTACGCGCGACGAGGTATGTGCTCACCGGATCGAGAGCGATCGTGAGCATCCACAGCGCGTACAGCTGGGAGTACCGTGCGGCCTCCGCGTACTTCGGAAAGAGGAATTGAAAGATGTCCGGTGCCGCCACTATATAGAGCATGGTGACGCAGAGGCTTCCGATAAACATGAGCAGTACCTTCCTCCCCATGTTTTTTTGTATCTCGCGTCCGGAATATGCGACGAATCGCGGTTGGAGGATTGCGCCGATATTTTTTGCCGGACTCTTCAGCTGGTCCGGTATCGCAACCGCGAAGCTGTATACGGCAAGTTGCGCGCCGCCGAGGAAATGGAAGATGAGCACTTGGTCGATGTAGTTTGCGATTCCGTTGATGATGCCCATGAAGCTCAAATGCTTGCTGTAATGAAGCATGTCCTCGTCATGCGTGTGCATGTGCGAGCGGTATGCCTCGAGCGTACGACGGTAGAAATACAGCGCGGCAACGGTGTTTGTAATGAAGTAGGCGGCAACAAGCAAGAGCGGGTCGCTCGTTAGCATCACGACACCGATGAATATGAGTACGGGTACGGTGACGTCGACGATGCCGTAGAGCGCTTGGCGGTAGAAGTCTTTCTTTCCGCCGAGGAACGAGCTGAACAAACTCGCGCTTGCGAGAATGGGGGAAAGCGCTCCTCCGATGAGGATGCCCGCGGCGAGCGTGTTGTTGCCCATGACGAAGTAGTACGCGGCGAGGAGTAGCGCACCCGCGAATACCGCCACGCTCCAGCGTATGTTGTCCCAAAATGCGCGCGCGAGCACTCCGTCAAATCCTTGTGCGGCAGACTGGAAGACCGCGCTTCCGATACTGTTGAGAGAGAACAGCGACAGGATGCCCACGATGGACAGAATGTATTTGTAGGCGCCGTATGACTCTTTCGGCACGAAATGGCTCACTGCAACCGCAAGGAGCAGGGACACCGTGATGCCGGCGGCTTGCGTAACCGCCGATGAAAAGCCCCCGCGGGCGAGGTAGAGCATGTCGGTCTTGGTGTATCGCTCGCTCCAGCGCAGAATTTTTTCGAGGAAGGGCGGCATGAAAGTCAGTTTACCCCGTGAGATAAACAACTCAAATGACCGTAGCGGCCGAACTTTCTTATCTCATGGGGTGTACCGCGGAGTACCGTTCTACTCCAAGAACAATTTCCGGCGCCGTAGCAGTGCGATGAGAGAAGTGCAGCCGATTCCCGCAAGCGCGATGATGACGGGGTCGACCGGAAGCCGGTAGCGGGGATTGGTGCCGAACGCGGCGATAGTGCTCGTAAGTGCGAAATATGCGACGAGCAGGATGACGAGAATCGCGAGTTGCGAACGCCGCGTCAGGAGGTAGACGAGAGCGCCGATGAATGCGGCAATAGTGATGGCAATCCACACCAGTCTCGCCGCGATGAGAAGCGGGAGAAAGTCTGTGGGCGTGTGGCCGCTACGCGCCAGAAGTGTATAGAATCCGTCGTTGGTGAAGAAGGTAAAGAGCGATTTTGTCGCCACAAAAAAAGTCGCGGCAGGATGCGCGCGCACGATTTCGAGTGCTCGCGCGCTGTACTCGCCGCCGTTTGCAAGCGTGATGACGGTACCTTGGTACTCGGCGGGCGTTAAAAAGGTTTTCAACTCGTCGGCAAATGGGGTGTTGTTTGCGATGCTCAACACGGCGGGAGCAAGATTGGTGTAGAGGACGAAGGGTGTCTGCGCGCTCAATCCCGCTGTGCCGAAATCACGCACGTTGCGCATGACCCATGGCGCGAGGATTGCGCCGACGATACAGAGGTACACGGCCACGTGCGCGGCACCGCGACGCATATCGGTGCGGCCATGCCGCCACAGAATGAACGGCACCATGATAAGCGGAAGATACTGCACGGTCGTTTTCGTCAAAATCGCGAAGCCAAGCACGGCGGCGCCGAGCACAAGCGTCGTTGGCGACGGCTTCTCCAAATAGCGGAATGTCAGCAACAGCCAGATAAAGAACAGCACGACGAAGAGCGTTTCGGTATAAAACTGGAAGGAGAGAAGGGCGAGCGTGGGGTCGAGCGCGAGAATGATTCCCGCGGCAAGCGCGATGCTCTGTGAGCCGGTCAGGTGCCGCGCGATGCGCATGCCAAGGAGCGGTATCAAAGTCGAGAGCAGTATTTGTATGGTAGCGACCACTGCGTAGCTACCCGTCGCGGCGAGCAATCCTGCGAGAAAGTAGATGTAGCCCGGCGTGCGCAGGGGATTGGGAATATACGGCGAGGTGGTCGCGGAAGAGAATCCGTTGCCCGCGAGCACATTGGTCGTGATTTCAAAATACCCGTCATCGCCGTGGATTGCGCCGACGACACTGCCCTGATTCGCGTCGATGACGACAAAGAAGCACGCAAACCGCACGACGAGGGCGAGCACGACAATCGCTATCTCGAATCGGTACGTGCGGACAAACGTCATACGACGGGCGGGGTACGCTCACGGAACACGAGGAGATGGTACGCGAAGTATCCTGTACCGGCGACCACCATACTAGTGAGAAACTGCGCCAGTAAGTACCATACCCCTGCCTTTTCGACGAGCAGGTACATGAGCGCCGTATTGAGAAGCAGATTAGCGGTGATGACGAGCGTATACCGTGCAAACTGCGCATGTACGTCGTGTGTTTGCATATCGTGGAATGTCCAGAATTTTTGCATCGTGAAAGAGACGCCGACCGAAATGATAAAGGCGAGGACCGAGGCGTAGAGGTAGTAGACACCGCCGAAGTGGACGAGCAGGAAGAGACTTGCGAGATTCGTGAGCGCCGCCGCTCCTCCCGAGGTAACGTAGCGGACGACCTTGAATAGCCGCACACCCAATAGCGCTTCCGTCGCGTTGTAGAGCGCTCGTAGTCGTACCATCCGCGCATTCTATCAGGCATACAGGGAACGTAGTATATTAAGGCGCATGTTTGCCCTAGTCCGAAGACTCACGGCCGAGGACGCGGCGGTACTCTTCTTCGGGGCGAGTTTTTTTGTAGGGATTTGGTACGCGCTCCCGATGGTCAATACCATCACCGACGTGTGGCCGTTTGGCGGAGGCGTTTTGCGCGCGATGGAGGCGCACACGCTCCTGCCGGGGTACGGGGTCAATTACGGGACGCTCTCGTTTTATCTGAACTACGCGTTTATGACGCTTGCTCTCGCCGCCGGCTACGTATTCTCGGGATTTGATTTCGAGGTGCTAAAGACCGCGCTCATACAGAATCCCTCGTACAGCCTCTTGGTGCCGCGCTTCGTAAGCGCGCTTACGGCCGGCGTCTTCTTGCTATTCGTGCACCGCTTCCTGAAGGCCCATGTACATTCGGTATGGTGGCGCCTCGCGCTTCTCATGCTTGTCTTCGGCAACGTGCTCGCGGTCCTTCTCGCCCGCTCGGGCAAGATGTGGATGCTCTCCATCGCGCTCGGCACCGTTTCGTTCATCTATCTGTACCGCTCGCTCCGCGAGGAGGCGAGTGGGGGCAGGCCGAGCCGGCTCGCATTCACATCGGTCATCACGGCGTTCCTCGCGACCGCGAATTTTCCGTTCGCGGCCGTCTACCTCGTCAACATCCCCGTGCTCTTCTATGTTTTTCCGCGTACCTACGACTCACTCAAGCCGCTCGCCTATGCGGTCGCTCTCGGCGGGGCGCTCCTCATCGGCGTATTTGCGCTCAATGCGGGGAACACCATCGCGCAGGTCTCCGGTTTCATTCTGCCGCTCGTCGGTATCGGAGTGGAAAGCGCCGCCGCTGTGCGGCTTACATACTTTGAGTCGTTTATCGTAAACGCGCGGCAGGCGATTGAGGCGTTCCCCCTGCTCTTGCTTGCCCTCGTTGCGGTAGCGAGGTCGGGAATCCGCGACAAGACGCTTGCCTACCTCTCGCTCTTGTACGCGGCGGTCTACATCATCGCGGTCTCGGTGGTTTTCACATCGGACGACGGATTGGCGCTGAACGTACGGCACATATTCCCGCTCGGTTTTTTCCTCACCTTCCTGCTCGCCGCGTTTGAGGTACCCCGCCGGTGGGTTTCCGGCGTTTTTTTGGGAGTTGGGTTTCTTATCTATATATATGCGGTCGCGCTGCTCTCGGTACCGGCCACGTACAACAGCGCATACGATTATGTCGTCGCGACGTACGGGAATGCGGACATCCGCATTGACGAGCATATTTTTGAAATGACCTTACCGATGAACAAAGCCTCATACGGACTATTCATGCCTGCGTCCTGCGGCTCGGCCTGCGAGCACCTGCGCGCGGCGCGCGATGATATTGCATTCAACCCGCTGGTCGTCACTGACCTATCCGACCCCAAGAAGGCCGCCGCCCTGCCTCCGCCGGATATCATCGTGACCGAGCGTGCGATTCCGGGTTGCGTGCCTCTTGCACGTTTCGGCAACGCGGTGCGCGACGACGAGATCTTTGATATTGATATCAATCTTGGCAGGATGCTCATGCCGTCGTTCTACCGCCTGCGCCAGCTAGGGAAGAACGTGTATGTCTATGACGGGACGTGCACGCAGACTGTTTCGTTTTGGCCGGATACAGCCGGTGAGCGCCAATGATAACGGGACGGTGTCTAGTAGTTGCTTGGCAGGAGCGGAAGAGTATAATTGCGAGTATGAAGAAGAAATATCCCATCAAGACGAAATACGGGGTTTTCCAAGCATCCATTTGGTACGATAAGCAGGACAAACTCTACCTCGCCGAAGTTCCCAGTTTCGATAAGACGATGACGCAAGGCTCGACGCTCGCAGACGCCAAGTACATGGCAAAAGACCTCATCGAGCTTCTGTGCGAGGTCGCGTTTGATGACGGAAAAATGGTGGTAGATGATGAGGGGCACGTTGTTGGGAAGGGAAAGAGTGCCCGAATCTCCGGCCCCGTTACCGTCTACGCATGAGTATTTTGCCAATGCTGGGCGCGGCGGCAGTAATTCGCGTGTTGATCAAAGCTGGATTTATCATTGCCCGACAAAAAGGAAGTCACATATTTCTTAGGCATGCGCTTGACCCGAGGAGGTTTGCGACCGTCCCTAAACACTCTCGCGATGTGTCACGAAAGGATTTGGCCAGCATCCTTCGTCAGTCAAAACTATCCGTTGAAGAGTTTTTGAGACTCCTCAGAAAATAGAGCGTGTTTGAAAACCTGCGCTTCGGGGCAGGCTTCCCCGCGGTCGCTATCTGCATCTGCTGATGTAGCGCTCAATCTCGGCGCCGCCGCGCCTGCGAAGACCGCGGAGAAGCCCGCCCCTTGCTAGGGCTATAAGCCTTCAAGCATGCTCTGGCAAATGTCCCACCCTCTTGCTACAGTGCTTCTCGTGAATCCCGTTAGAGACCGCGGAAGACTTTTGTCCGAATGCTTGCGAGATAACAAATATCACATATGACCGGTGCCAAGCACTCTGCGTTAAAACGGGAAGCATCGCTTCCTGTCTCTAACGGGATGAAAAAGAAATCCCGAGTAGTTGCGGTTTCGGGTGGGTTTGACCCGCTCCACATCGGGCACGTGCGGATGTTCAAGAAGGCGCGCTCGCTTGGCGACAAGCTTGTCGTCATCCTCAACAACGACAATTGGCTCCGCGCCAAGAAGGGGTACGCATTCATGCCCGAGAAAGAGCGTGCGGAGCTGTTGCTCGCGCTCCCGTTCGTCGACGAGGTGTATATCACGAAGCATCCGAAGAACCCAAGGGACATGAGCGTGTGCGATGCACTGAAAAAAGTGCGTCCCGGTATTTTTTGCAACGGTGGCGACCGCAAGGGTGCGAAGGACATTCCTGAGGCGGTCGTATGCAAGGAGCTCGGTATCAAAATGGTGTTCCGCGTCGGCGGCGGTAAAGTGCAATCCTCCTCATGGCTCGTTGGTGCGGCGCATGGTGTTATCGGCAAAACAGGCGCCGCCCGCTTGAATGGCGGCCGTGACCGCACTTGATATGGAAGTCATGTACAAAATAATACGCACATTCATCAAACTCCTCCTGCGTCGCGGCGTGCGCTCCTCGTACGGACAGTTCGGAGAGGATGCGATTCTGCAAACGCTACTGAAAGCACAAAATGGTTTCTTCGTCGACGTGGGAGCGTTTGACCCGATTCTGTATTCCAATACGTATGCGCTCTACCGCAGGGGATGGTCAGGTATCGTGATTGATCCAAACACCGCACTGCGCCCGCTGTACCGGATATTCCGTCGTCGTGACACATTTGTAGGTGCGGCAATCGGGGAGTCGGGTGAGGGAACCTACTTCAGATTCAAAGACGCCTCGTACAACACCTTTAGCGCGGAAGATGCGAAGAAGTGGCAAAAAGAGCGCGGCCTCACACTGCTCGGCACGCAACGGGTCCCGTTCCGTTCGCTGAAGAGTATTGTGGAAGAGTACGGTATCGGGAAGATTGATCTCATGAATATCGACGTCGAAGGCATGGACCTTGCGGTGTTGCGCTCATACGATTGGGCGGTGCGGCCACGGGTCATCGCTATTGAGGATTCGGAGTTCGACTCCGATTTCCCCGCGCGAAACCGAATCTACTCGTTCCTGCGAGAGAAAGGGTATCGACTCAAGGGATTTGCGCGGCAGACGCTCGTTTTTGTCAGCGAGTAGACGGCTAGCGTTGCGCGACCCGAGTTGTTACAATTGCCGC
Source organism: Candidatus Kaiserbacteria bacterium RIFCSPHIGHO2_02_FULL_55_25 (assembly GCA_001781335.1). Lineage (GTDB taxonomy): Bacteria > Patescibacteriota > Minisyncoccia > Phycocordibacterales > UBA2100 > UBA10103. Next base: position 19,718 of record MFLL01000012.1, read on the forward strand.
CATGTCCACTCTTGAGAAGACACTCCGCGGGGTAATGCTTGCCGGAATATTCGCGCTCCCGTTCATCTGTCTCCTCGTCACCACCTCGCTTTTCTTCCCGTACATCACGGGCAAAAACTTCGCGTTCCGCATCATCGTAGAGGTAATCACGGCGGCGTGGCTCGCGCTTGCGCTGGTAAATCCCGCTTACCGCCCGCGGCGCAGTTGGGTGCTCGGAACGCTTTCAATATTCGTCGTACTTATCGCGATATCCGACGCGCAGGGGGCGAATGTGTTCAAGAGCTTCTTGAGCAATTTCGAGCGAATGGACGGCTGGATTACCATCGCGCACCTCCTCCTCTACACGGTCGTGGCGGCATCAATGATGCAGACGGAGAACATGTGGAAACGGCTGTTCTGGACCTCGCTCGGCGTATCGGTCTTCCTCTCTGTCGTCGGCCTTCTGCAGGTTGCCGGATTCGTCGCAATCGGGCAGGGGTCGGGCTCCGGACTCTCTGCCCGCATCGATGCGACGTTCGGCAACCCGATTTACCTCGCGGTGTATATGCTGTTCCACATCTTTCTCGCGGCGATGCTCTGGGCGCAGTCGTGGGCATCGCGCTCGGCGGGAGACCGGCTTGCGCCGTCAATTTCGTACGGCACTATCATCGCGCTCGACACGCTCATGCTCTTGCTCACCGGTACGCGCGGTACGACGCTCGGCCTCATCGGCGGAGCAGTGCTCGCGCTCCTCATCTACGCGCTGGTGCGGGGCTCGATGCGCACGCGCGGTATCGCAATCGTCGCGGTATGTGCCGTAGTCGTCCTCGGCGGGATGCTCAAATTGGGCAAGGACACATCTTTTGTGAAAAGCGTCGGGTTCCTCAACCGCCTCGCGTCGATTTCGCTCACCGATTCGACGATTTCGTCGCGCTTCATCAACATGTCTATCGCGTGGCAGGGAGTGAAAGAGCGCCCTATCTTCGGTTGGGGACAGGAGAACTACGCCATCGTTTTCGACAAATACTACGACCCGCGCATGTACGGACAGGAGCAGTGGTTTGACCGCGTCCACGACATCATATTCGACTGGTGGATAGCGGGCGGCACGCTGGGACTGCTTGCCTACCTCTCGATATTTGCCGCCCTACTCATCGCGCTCTGGCGGAGCGGGGGCTTCACGGTAGCCGAGCGGAGTATTCTCACGGGACTGCTCGCCGGATACTTCGCGCACAACCTCACGGTTTTCGACAACGTCACGAGCTACATCCTATTCGGCACGCTTCTCGCCTACGTCGTGTACCGTTCCACGTCTGCGCGGAAATCGGAACTCGTATATACGGCCGCGGTCTTCCCGCGCTCCGCGCTTCCCTATGTGACGCTCGTCACGGCGCTCGCGGTATGGGGGGTCGCGTGGTTTGTCAATCAGCCGGCGCTCGCACAAAATCGCGCGCTCATTTCCGCCATCACCCCGCACAACGATGTCGCGTTGAATCTGCAATACTTCAAAGACGCTATCGCGTATCAGAGCTTCGGGACACAAGAAGCACGCGAACAGTTAAGTCAGATTACCGCACAAATGGCGCGCTCCAGCGTACCGACCGACATGAAACAGCGATTCTTCGACCTCGCCGTGAGCGAGATGAGGGCGCAGGCGGAAGTGTCGCCGCTTGATGCGCGTTTTCCGCTGTTCCTCGGGACCGTGTACGGCGCGTACGGCGCGTACAAAGAAGCCGATGCGTCGCTCCAGAAGGCTCACGAGCTTTCTCCGGACAAGCAGTCTATCTACTACGCGCTCGGGCAAAACGCATGGGCGCAGGGCAACAATGCGCAGGCGCTCGAGTATTTCAAGACGGCATACGAACTCGAAACGGGCAACACTGATGCGCACATCTACTATGTCACCGCCGCTATACGCGCCGGTGAAGACGTGCTCGCCGCGCAGGCGGTGCTATCGCTTAGCGCGTCGGGCCTTGCCGCCGACCAGCGGATACTTGCGGCATACGTCGCCCGCGGACAGATTGCAAAGGCGATACCGCTCTGGGAGGCGCGCGTCAAGGTTGCTCCCGACGATGCGCAGGCATATTTCACGCTCGCCGCCATCTACTATCAAAACGGTCAGCCCGCGCAGGCGATAGCGGCACTCGAGCGCGCGAAGAAAGCTATTCCGTCGGTCGCCACGCAGGCGGACCCGCTCATCGAGCAGATTAGGAACGGGACGGTGACGATGGGGCAGTAGTGATTTCGTGACCGCCGCATTATTTGCGAACCATGTACGAACGTGTTTGCAGGCTTCATTTTCTACTGCGCTATGTCGTTGATACTCGAACGTGTGCTGCGCGAGGTTCGCAAATAATGCGGCGGTCTCGTTATTCCGGGACCAATAATTGCACGCGCGAATAGAGGGTATATACTTGTGCTGTGGGTGCCACAATCTGTGGCTCCGAAGAAAGTCGCTGAAATACCGCCCTCACGGGCGGTATTCAGTTTTCGACCCCTCCATGTTTGCTTGCGTGCATGTGCATGAATGCTACGCTTTGGTGAGAAGCTCCGCAGAGCGGAGGGCGGCGGCACTCACATAAGACTTTCACTTTTTGGAGCTCGCACCCGTCCTCCGCTTTGCGGGGCTTTTTCAAAAAATGTTTTTGCGCTCATGTAAATATTTTTTGCGGAAAAGAGCTATCGCGTATAGTGAGGAATCAACATGCAAATGCATTTGCATATTGTCCGAGCGAAGACGCGAAAAGTCGTATCGCTTTTGCGATACGACTTATCCACATATCTGCGCGCAAAACACACCATGCGCGCACATGAGTGCAATAATGAAATAAAGACGCTTCTGTTGCGCTCAGCGTGCGGAGCGAGGTCGAGTTTAATACTCAAAAAGAAAATTATATCGTATGGCAAAGAAAAAGAAGGCGAAGGGAAAGAAAAAGAAGGCAGCGAAGCGCAAGAAGCACCGCTAGTCCCGGTTTCCCGAACAACCCCTCCCCACGGAGGGGTTGTTCGCATATATAACACGGCTCCCGCACGATTTTTTACCCATCGGTCTCACCACAATTCCGGGTCTGCATCCTCTAGAAGCCCATTTAGGACACGCCGTGTCCTAAATGGGCTTAGAGTTCAATATCAAGGCTTTTATTGGCGAGGTGGGGACTTGAAATGACATCTCTAATCTCCCGCTCGTACTGTGAACGATTTCCGAGGACGCCCGCTAGTTGTACCGGGTAGATCACCGAGGGGAAGTTTTTTACGCCAAGATAATCAAGATGACTGCTCCAACGATACTCCCGCAAGAACGCGAGTGCTTGTCCGGGATTCTTGATCGCGCCAGCCCGCCATTCAGGATGTATAAAATCGAGCGGATTCAAGTGAATGTAATAGGGAATGTACATGAAGTGCGCGTCTCTCGTGACGTGTATCTTCTTAAATATTCCTTGCCAAAGAACACCGCTGCGTTCGTATTTATCATTAAAATACTTCGAATATCCCATATTCAACTTCTGCATAAAGGCTGAGATGCCATTTTCAGTGTTGGGAGACAGAAGTAGGTGATAGTGGTTTTTCATCAGGCAGTACGCGTGTACGTGCACTAACATCTTGCGTTGTCGCACGTGCTGGCGCTCTTTAACAATATAGTTCGGAGCGCTCCGCACGTCGTTGAAAACATACATGTCGTGTATAAAGCGAATGAAGTCGCCTTCCTCGAGAAACACATCTCGCTTCTCTACGCCGCGGTTAATAACGTGGTAAAAGTCCATCAAACTAATTGTAGCACCCATTTAGGACACGGCGTGTCCTAAATGGGTGCTAAGGGGGAGGTTTTAGGGTACGATGCCTCAATGGCGTTCTGGAGACGGCTGTTGGGTGACGAGAATCTCGCAGCACTGCGGGCGGCCCAACCTATTATTGCCGCTACGAACGCCTTTGAGGAAGAAATGAAATCCCTCACCAACGAGGCGCTTAGGGAAAAGACCGTTGAATTCAAAAAGCGGCTTGCCGAGGGGCTTGCCGGCGGAGCCGCGGAAAAAACAGTACTTGACGAGCTTGTGCCGGAAGCCTTTGCGGCGGTGCGCGAGGCAAGTCTGCGCACTTTGGGCCAGCGGCACTTCGATGTCCAGCTTATCGGCGGAATGATACTGCATCAGGGCAATATTTCGGAGATGCGCACGGGCGAAGGCAAGACGCTTGTAGCGACACTCCCTGCGTACCTCAATGCGCTCACGGCGAAGGGCGTGCATATCGTCACCGTCAACGACTATCTCTCGCGGCGCGACGCGGTCTGGATGGGTGAGATATACGACGCGCTCGGTCTTTCAGTCGGCATCATCAATCACGAGGCGTCGTTTCTCTATGATGCGTCGCGTATCCCCGCCGAAGATGCGGCACAGGACGACGCGACTCGTGACGCAGCGGGCGCTTTCAAAGTCGTGCACGAATACCTCCGCCCGTGCAGTCGCCGCGAGGCCTACGCCGCCGACATCACCTACGGCACCAACAACGAGTTCGGTTTCGACTACCTGCGCGACAATTTGGAATATGAGAAAGGGAATCTGCGCCAGCGTCTGCCGCAAACGGGCGGATATCATTTTGCCATCGTCGACGAAATAGACTCTATTCTCATCGACGAGGCCCGCACGCCGCTCATCATATCGGCACCGGTTTCCGATGCGGAGGCGCTCTACGGCAAATTTGCCGCTATCGCGCAAACAATGACACCCGAAGAGGACTACACGGTAGAGGAGAAGCACAAGCAGATATCACTGACCGATTCCGGCATAGAAAAAGCGGAGCGTGCGTTGGGTGTAGACAACATGTATACCGACGCAGGCATCAAATTGGTCCATCACTTGGAGACCGCCGTGCGCGCCAAGGCGCTGTTCCACAAGGATAAAGAGTATGTAATACGCGACGGTCAGGTCATTATTGTCGACGAATTTACAGGCCGTCTTCAGCCCGGAAGACGCTGGTCGGAGGGCCTCCATCAGGCAATCGAGGCCAAAGAAGGCGTTTCCGTACAGCAGGAGAGCCGCACATTTGCGAGCATTACATTTCAGAACTATTTCCGGCTCTATGAAAAGCTCGCCGGCATGACAGGCACCGCGATGACCTCCTCCGAGGAGTTTTACAAGGTATACGGGCTCAACACCGTCGTCGTCCCGACAAACAAAGCGGTGACACGCAGTGACCTCGACGACCTCATTTTTCAGACGGAGAGCGGCAAGTACCGCGCAATAGGGAAGCGCGTCAAAGAGCTGCACGAAAAGGGTCAGCCAGTCCTCGTGGGTACCGCATCGGTGGAAAAGAACGAAATGCTCGCCGCGCATTTCAAACAGGAGGGGATACCGCATGAAGTATTGAACGCGAAGAACCATGAGCGCGAAGGCGAGATTATCGCGCAGGCGGGGAGGAAGGGCGGTGTCACCATCGCGACCAACATGGCCGGTCGCGGAGTCGACATCAAGCTCGGTGGCAATCCCGGTACCACGGACGAGTATGAGGGCGTAAAGCAGCTCGGGGGGTTGTTCGTACTCGGTACCGAGCGGCACGAGGCGCGCCGCATCGACAACCAGTTGCGCGGCCGGTCGGGGAGACAAGGAGACCCCGGAGAGACACAATTTTACGTGTCGCTCGAAGACAGCCTCATGCGCGTATTTGCCTCCGACGTCATCAAGAGGGTAATGGGCACCTTCAAAATTCCCGAAGACGAGCCCATCTACAATTCCATGATTACGAAATCGCTCGAGCGCGCGCAGACGCGCATCGAGGAGATAAACTTCGACGCGCGCAAACACGTGCTCGCGTACGACGACATTCTCAACGCACAACGTCAGAGCGTGTACGCGCGCCGGCGTGCGCTCCTTACCGGCGAGGATACCGCTATTGATGATGAGCTTACACAGCTTTCGCTCGGCGACCTGCCTGCGCAGGCAGGCGAGAGTCTCGCGCAAGCGATAGAAAAAAAGAAAGAGGAAATGAAGGAGACCTTTTACCCGACGGTTCGTCGTGTGCTTTTGCAGTCCGTTGATTATCTCTGGGTGGAGCATTTGGAAGCGATGGAATATTTACGCTCGAGCGTAAATCTTCGCGCATACGGCCAGCGTGACCCGCTTGTCGAATACAAAAAAGAGGGACTCAAATTGTTCCAGACAATGGAGGAAACGTATCGTGCGCAGGTATCTGCGGCGCTCCCTAATATCGGTGCGGCGGCGACAGCGCCCATGAGGGACGCCGGAGTTGTCCACAGGGCCGCCATCCAGCTTACCGCGACAGGGAAAGGACCGACTCGGAAGGAATACGGCCGGAATGACCGTGTCACCATCACGGATGGGAAGGAAACCCGCGAATTGAAGTACAAGAAGGCTGAACCGCTTTTGCACTCAGGTGCTTGGAAAATCATAGAGAATCAATAATCTCGGCGTCCGAGATAGAGTTATTTGCAGTCAGATTGCGTGAATCTCGGATAGGCGAGAGATAGACCGGTTCGCACGGGCGGTCCGGCACCTCAATGACTCAATACCGCCGTATTGGCACTGAGTCGGTCGTGGTGGAGCAAAATTTGAAAGAAAAATGCATTTTGAGGGCTTAGAACCGAGAAGACAGAGCAAAGTCGCTCGCTTGCTACCACAGTAGACGGATATCAGGCACCAGACAGCTTCCGAAAGATTGCATTGAGTTGCACATTATCCTTCGGAATATTGTTTTGTTTTCATTGTCCCCACGGCTAGTTCTTTTGAGCCGAATTGTGGCGAAATATCTAATAAAATATAGGTAATTCGTCATGAGTACTCCCTTGAATGGTGATGAGATTATTCTTGATGGAATCAGATATATCTCTGCCGTTCATGCGGCGCGGGAGTTCGGGGTCACCAACGATTACATTACGCAGTTTTGCCGGTGGGGCAAAGTAGACGCCCGACGCGCAGGGAAATCTTGGTATGTCCGACGCGATGAACTGAAGAGTTTTTTGGATGCGCGCGCCCGTGAGCTCGACGTGCGCCACGCAGAAATAGCGAGAGCACGCGTAGATGAGTACCGACGTCAGGAATGGCTTCGCATGCATGTAAGCGCGGGCGCTTCCGAGAGCAGTGAGCGATACATATCAGCCGTTGATGCCTCAAAAGAGTTCGGTGTGACGAACGACTACGTCACGCAATGGTGCCGGTCGGGGAAACTGCCATGCAAGCGTATCGGGAAAAATTGGTACGTGCGCTATGAATCGCTGTGTTCGTTGCTTGTCGAATCAGAATATGCACAGAGCGTGCGTAAGACGGGGCTTGTGCAAACCCGCGCGGATGAATACCGGCTGATGCACACTACTCGACACTCCGGTGCGTCGGCATCCTTTGTGTTCGCACCGATTCAAAAACGCGAGCTTCCCGCCGCACACATCCCCGCATACACCATCACACCGCTCGCCGAGTTCTTCCACAAACTCACCGCGCTCACCCTCGCCTTCATGCTCACCTTCGGCACGTACGCGCTCG
>MFLL01000013.1 GCA_001781335.1 Candidatus Kaiserbacteria bacterium RIFCSPHIGHO2_02_FULL_55_25
ACCTGCCCGTACGGCTGCTCCACACAGACCAACCGGTGCCACACCACCTGCCAACCGAGGAACGTCTGCAACGCGGACGGCACCAAGGTCGTGAACAGCTGCACCGGCGCAGTGGTCAAAGACTGTTCCCGCACCGGTCAGATGTGCGTGGCCGGTCAATGCATCAGTCCTCCCATCGGGTTTGAAGAATTCGACGCAACCAACGTCTCGGGCAATACATTCAGAGCCACCGGCCACCTGCAGGTCGCACCCTCGCTCGTGAAAAAAGGCGACACCACCCGCGTCTTCTGGAACGTCGCCCACGCCGCCTCCTGCACGGTACTCGGCAGTAACGGCGACGGCGCACTCGGAAGCGGCACGGGTATCTGGAACATGTTCTTCTCCGGCGTCACGGGCAAAACTACAAGCGCCATCATGGCCAAGACCACCTACACCCTCCTGTGCCGCTCACTCGAAGGAGCAACACCCCCGACCGTCCAGGAAACAGCGACGGTGAACGTCTTGCCGAGTTTCCAGGAGCTTTGATGTTGTTCACATACACTGAATGCGCGGCCGCACCAAGCGGCCGCGCTTGGTATACTTCTTGTATGAAAATGCTCTCACTCCGTTCGCTACAAGGACTCGTTGTACTGGGTATTTTTTTGGTGCTCCCGCTGCTAGCGCACGCGCAAAGCACCGACCTCAATGAGACCATCCGTGCGGCGCTCTACGCCGACCCGCGTACCTCGGCGATGTCGCAGGCGCAAGTAGACGCGATGGTTGCCGCGCTCTCACAGCGCGTACAACAGAAGGGCATCACTCCTGCGGACATCACATGGCGTCCGGTGCCGCCGTCCGGGTTTGCCTCAGTGCAGACGTGCAACGGATTCCCGGTATATCTGTGCGCCATTAACGATGCGTTCGGTTTTGAAGGGCCGGATTATTTCATCCCCATTTGGCTCGCGGCGGCCGCGCTCCTCTTCCTGCTAATCAACGCGCTCCAAACTCATCACGGACGCCAGTCGAATGCCGCCGCCCCGCCCGCGCCCGGCTATTTGCAAAATTAAATACCTTGCGTATACTGCCTGCACTCCTCCTTCGTTCATACGAACTACGGAGGACAAGCCATGTCCGCATATGGACCAATGGGGAGCTTTAGAAGCCCGCCATTGCGGGCGTTTGATTTTTTAGCTACGTACTACGTTCTACGAACTACCCACTATGAAATATATGCTCGGCACCAAAGGAAAGATGACGCAGGTCTTCGACGATAAGGGCGTTGTTCATGCTGCGACAGCGATTGTCGCCGCGCCGCTCACGGTGACGCAAGTCAAAACCAAAGAGAAAGATGGCTATGAGGCGGTGCAGGTGGGTGCCGGTGTGCGCCGTGAAAAGAATGTCGCAAAGGCCCAGCAGGGTCACCTCAAAGACCTCACGCTCTCGCGTCACCTCCGCGAGTTTCCGCAGAGCGGCGAGGCGAAGCGTGGAGACACCATCGATATTTCAATATTCGTTCCCGGTGATGTCGTCGAGGTTTCCGCCATTTCAAAAGGCAAAGGCTTTCAGGGCGTCGTGAAGCGTCACGGCTTCTCGGGCGGTCCGCGCTCGCACGGTCAGAAGAACAAGGAGCGTGCACCGGGTTCAATCGGCGGCGGCGGTCGTGCAGGCGGTCGTGTAGTCAAAGGCATGCGCATGGCGGGTCGCATGGGCGGGGACCGTGTCACGGTGCGCAATCTCAAGGTGTTGCAGGTTGATACGGAAACCAATACGCTCCTCATCTCGGGTGCCGTTCCGGGCCGTCCGGGAACGCTCGTCGAAATCCGCGCGACCAAATAACTTTTTATATGAAAACAGACATTTACAACATTCAGGGCAAGAAAGCGGGTTCCGTGGAACTGCCGGAGAGCATCTTCGGTGTCGCATGGAATGATTCGCTCATGCATCAGGTGGTCACCACGATGCAGGCGAATGCCCGCACACTCGTCGCTCACACCAAGGGGCGCGGTGATGTCCGCGGCGGCGGCAAGAAGCCGTGGCAACAGAAGGGCACCGGTCGCGCGCGCCACGGTTCCTCGCGCTCTCCCATCTGGAAAGGCGGCGGTGTCACGCACGGTCCGCGCAACGAAAAGGTCTATGCACGCACGCTCCCGAAAAAGATGCGTGCGAAGGCGCTCTTCATGGCACTCTCCCGCAAAATGAAGGACGGGGAACTGATTCTCGTCGACTCGTTCGGATTTTCGACACCGAAGACCGCGGGGGCAAAGAAAGCGCTCATGGCACTTTCGGGCGTGAAAGGCTTCGAACGTCTTTCCTCGCGCCGCAATGCCGCACTTGTGGCGATTCCCGAGCGCACGGAGGCGACGATGAAAAGTTTCCGCAATATCGGTTCGGTGGAATGCGACAGCGTGGCAAACCTCAATCCGGTGGATGTCCTCAAATACAAATTCCTCATCGTCGAGAATCCGGAGGCGTCGCTCAAAATAGTCGAAAAGCGCGTCGCGCAGAAAAAGGATTAATTTTCTATCAACTACCAACTACGTACTAGCAACTATTCTTATGGCACTCTTCGGCAAAAAAACGGAAAAGAAGGTAGAACAGAAAGCGGCGACTGTACCTGCTCCGACATCAGGCACACCTGCCCTCCGAAGCCTTGGCGGAGGAGGGGACCTGTCGCATGTCCTGAAGCATGTGCGCATCACCGAGAAGGCCTCAATGCAGCAAGGGATGAATGTCTATGCGTTTGATGTCGCACAGAGCGCCACCAAGCGCGACATCATGCTCGCCGTCCGCGCACTCTACAAAGTAACGCCCCGCAAAGTCGCGGTCGTAAACGTCCCGACCAAGACGCGCAAAAATATGCGTACGGGTCGCGAAGGCCTCAAGCGCGGCGGTAAAAAGGCGTATGTATACCTTAAGAGCGGAGAGACCATAACAGCTGCCTAGTTCGATTAACTCACTACAAGTCATATGAGCATCAAAACCTACAAACCGGTCACCAAGAGCTTGCGTCAGATGACGCGTGTGAATTACCGCGAAGCCCTCTCGGGCCACAAGCCGCACAAGCCGCTTCTCAAAGGCGCGCGCGGTCGCGGCGGTCGCAACAGTCACGGCCGCATCACGGTTCGTCATCAGGGCGGAGGGCACAAAAAGCGTCATCGCGACGTCGATTTCCGTTTCGACAAGAAGAATATTCCCGCAAAAATCTCGACTATCGAGTACGACCCGTTCCGCTCGGCCTTCATCGGTCTCGCGGTATACCAAGACGGCGCGAAGCGCTATGTGACCCTGCCGCGCAATGTGAAAGTGGGGGACACGTTCATCGTGAGCGAGACCGCGCCGGTCAAAAACGCCAATCGTCTGCCCTTGGGCTCGATGCCGGTCGGCACATTCGTCTACAACATCGAAATCAAGCCGGGCTCCAAGGCCGCGCTCGCCCGCTCCGCAGGCAACTTCGCAGAAGTAGTCGCGCAGGACAGCGGTTATACGCACCTCAAGCTGCCCTCGACCGAGGTGCGCCGCGTCATCTCGACATGCTGGGCGTCCGTCGGCGAAGTTTCCAACGAAGAACACCGTCTCGAAAATTACGGCAAAGCCGGTCGCTCGCGCTGGAAGGGCATTCGCCCGACCGTGCGCGGCACCGCAATGAACCCTGTCGACCACCCGCACGGCGGCGGTGAAGGTAAGCAGGGCCGCGGGCTCCGCCGCGCCAAGACCATGTGGGGCAAACCGTCCGGCAAAGGTCAGAAAACCCGTCGCCCCAAGAAGTACTCCAACGTATTCATCGTCACCCGCCGCAAAGTCGGCAAGAGAAAATAAAGTTAAAGGCCCCGGGAAACCGGGGCCTTTTGCAGCTCAGTCGTACGTATACGGAAGTGAGTCTACATAATCTCTTTGCGTCAGCAGGTCGACATGCTCCTCACTGAGTTCGACGATGTCGTTTAGAGTAAGTGTGACATCGTCCGGCACTATCAGGACACGATTTCCGAGTGTGGGTGCGTGCAGGACCCGTACGCCCCTGTGAAGGAGAGCGACAGTTGCCGCACGCGCGAACAGGCTCTCCAGAGCACCTTCTCGGGACTCACTTGCGAATGCCAGCAAACCCAATCGAGAGGTTTTCTTCATAAAGAAGAGCGTTCCACTGACATCGGGCCGACACTCATCTCCGCCTAGTCCACGAAGCCAAAGGCAACGGAATGCTCGGCAGGAGAGTGGTCGTTCAGCGTATATCGTGCAGCTGTGAAGTCCGATGTGTCGACAGGCGACCATTTCGGGCTTTTCCAACTCTTTCACTTCATAGACGGTACAGCATGCGGTGCAACCATCGCATGCGCGGTCGGTTGCGCGTGTCATGACGGACCTCCTGTATGAGTTGTAGCATGCCTCCGACAGCGGAATCAATGTCGGTGAGTTTGAGCTTTCTTGCGTTGACGTCTAAAGTAAATTCACAGCGAATGATTCCGCGCGCTCGGCGCGGGCGACGATTTTTTCCATTTCAGCGACCGCTTCGAGCGGGTATTTTCCGAGCGCGGTTTCTTCGGAGAGCATCACCGCGTCCGAGCCGAGCAATATTGCGTATTCCACATCGGTGACCTCCGCGCGCGTAGGCTCCGGATTGTCTTTCATCGAAAGAAGCATCTGGGTGGCGGTGATGACGGGCTTATTGGCGAATTTCGTTTTGGCGATGATGTCACGCTCGATAAAAGGGATGTCTTCTATGGGGACGGCAAGTCCCAAATCACCGCGCGCCACCATGATGGCGTCGGCGGCGGCGATAATCTCAATGATGCGGTCGAGCGCTTCCTGCCGCTCGATTTTTGCGATGATGGGGATACGGGCACCGTGCTTCTCTATCGCATCACGCAATGCATGCACGTCGTCGGCGCTTCCCACGAACGACTGCGCGATGTAGTCAACTTTTTGCGAAATGCCGAACGCGAGGTCGGCGAGGTCTTTCTCGGTAATTTCGGCGGCGCGAGCATCAAATGAGTGCGTCGCGCCGGCTTGCTCTCGCGGTCCGGCGAGGTCCTGCACGACAGGCACCTTCTTACCCGTGCGCTTTGCCGCTTCGCGTATCGCTTGTATGTATCCGCCGTTGCTCTCGTGTGTGCCATGGGAGAAGTTGATACGCGCCACATCCATACCCGCGAGTATCATTTTTTCGAGCAACGCGCTTTCGCCCGATGCGGGCCCGATACTAGCGACAATCTGTGCGCGTGAAGCCATGATAGTTACGATTGCGAGATAGCTTGGAGTCTCTCGTATTTTACTACGCGTTCCGGCTTTCGCGGCGCGCCGCTCTTGAGCCCGAAACAGCCGAAGGCGTACGCGAGGTCCGCGACGAAATCGTCCATGGTCTCGCCGCTCCTGTGACTTACAATGCAATCGATATTGTTCTCGCGCGCCGCGCGCATCGCCTCGAGCGTCTCCGTGAGCGTCCCGACCTGATTGGGCTTGATAATGACGGCGCGTATCGCGCCCGCACGCGCAGCTTCGCGGATGCGCGCGGCGGAAGTCACCGTGAGGTCGTCGCCGACGATGCGGATCGGGAGCTTCTTCTGGAGACGCGCAAAATCTTCAAGCGAACCCTCCTCGAACGGGTCTTCGATAGAGAGAAGAGGGAAGTGCGCCGCAAGATATTCATGCAATTCGGCAAGTCTTTCCGCCGAGCACTGTTCACCACCGACCGCGTACGTGCCGTTCTCAAAAAAAGACGACGCGGCCACATCCGTAGCGAGATTCACGCGTCCCGCGTAACCTGCCTTCTCGACGGCGTTCACGAGAAGCTCGAAGGGCGTCGACGGATGATTCTCCGGAATCACATATCCGCCTTCGTCGCCCATGGTCGCAAGGGTGTCGGCGCCGTATTTCTCGGAAATCAGTTTTTCCAATTGTGCGCCGATGTCGCGTGCCATGGAGAGTGATTCCGTGACCGATTCCGTGTCGGGCACAATGAGGTGCTCCTGAAAAGAGAGCGGTGAGCGGGCGTGTTTGCCGCCATTGATGTAATTCATATAAAGAAGCGGCACGCGGCGTGACGGCGTGATATCGGCAAGTGTTCGCAAATGTTCAAATGTCTGCATCCCTCGTGCGGAAGCCGCGGCTTTTGCCGCGGCGACAGAAACGCCGATGAGCGCGTTGCCGCCGAGGCGCGACTTATCGGGCGTTCCATCAAGCTCAATCATCTTTGCGTCAATGCCGGATTGGTCGGCGACATCCATGCCAAGAAGCGCCGGTTTGATGTCCTGTTCGACATGAGTAATCTCGATTTGTTCACCACCGTCTTGGTCGCGTAATTCACGCGCTTCGTGCGAGCCGGTGGATGCACCGGAGGGGTCGGAAAATGTTCCCTGCGCATTCCCTGCGATGACCGTGACGGCAAGTGTCGGCTTTCCTCGCGAGTCGGGGATGGTCGTCGCGCGTATGTCGGTGATGGTGTTCATGAGCGCAGAAGGAGGAACAGGTCGGAAACATTGGCGTCGGTCTTACCGGTGAATATCAGCCCGCCGGAGGTTTCAAAGAATCCGTACGTATCGTAATCGGCGAGACGGTCGGGGATGGAAAGTCCGCTAGATTCCGCATTTGAACGAATCGCAGTGTCGGCAATGGCGCCCGCCGCCTCGGTGTTGTCTATTCCATCGGAGGCAAACGCCACGAGAATTTCGTTGTCGCGCACCCGCTCGAGCGCCTGCAGTGCGATGTACTGGCAGCGGCCACCCTTGCCGCCCTTGTGGGTAATGGTGAGACTCGGTTCACCGGCACCGATAACGGCGGTTTTCTCTTTCAGCGGGGTGAAGAGGCGTTCTATGAGCTGGGGCGGCGTGTCGAACAGGTCGCTACCGACTCGTACCACCGAGAATCCCAGCTCAACCGCTTTCTTTTCCATCGCATCGAGTGCGGTCGAGTTGGAAACGATGGGGACGTTGTGTACGCGCTCGAAAAATTTCGGGTCTTTTGGTGTTTCGTGGACCGCATAATCCGAAAGGTGGTACTTCTCGAGTACTGCACGCGCATCGTCTACCGTCGTCTTGTCCATATAGGTCGCGCCGGAGGCAACTTCTTCAAAATGGTCGCCCGGCACATCGCAGAAGACGAGTCCGACGACGGTCGCTGGATGCAACATTTTTGCAAGCCCGCCACCTTTTACATCGGAAATGTGTTTACGTACCGTGTTCATCTCTTCTATCGTCGCGCCCGTCTTGAGTAAGTCGTCGTAGAGCCGTGCGGAAAGCGTGCACTCCTCGAGCGGCCAGCACAGGAGTGAGGAGCCGCCGCCGGAGACGATGACGATGACGAGGTCGCGCTCGTCGGAATCCTGTGCCATGTCCACGACGCGCTTGCTGACCGCCAGATTCTCCGCGGAAGGCTTCGGGTGGGTGCCTTGTGCGATTTCAATCACGTCGCAGACACCGGGCCGCACATCGATGACGACGCCGCTCGTGATATGCCCGCGCAAGAGTGACTCGATTGTGGTCGCCGCGGCGCACGAGACCTTGCCGAAGCCGATGACGCGGATACGGCGGAACCACGAGAGGTCGTAGGAGCGTCCGTCGACGACGAGCGTCGTTCCCGCAAACGAGATTTTGGAACGTATCGCGGCGTCAGTGTCTATAGCGGCGTAGGCACTCTCCGTTATCGTCAGCGCTTTTTCGCGGAGTGCTCCGGTATTCAACTCGTCGAAATTGGTGATTCTATGGCTCACATCTTCACGATATTAGAGGGCGTCCCCGCGGCGAAATTGACGATATTTTTGGCGCTTGTAGAAAGTATTTCGGTGTAGGCCTCGCGTGAGAAGAAGGCGATGTGCGGCGTCACGACGACGCGCGGCATGTCGATGAGCATGTGGTCGCGTATCACGGCCTTGAGCGTATTAATAGACTCGGTGCCCATGACGAGCTCCATTTCGTCTTTGAGCGCGCGCTCGCCCTCGAGGACGTCGAGCCCCGCGCCGGCGACCGTGCCGTCTTTCAGTGCGACGAGCAATGCATTTGTATCAATAAGTTCGCCGCGCGCGGTATTGATGATGTATGCGCCGCGTTTCATCTTTGCGAACGCTTCTTTACCGAGGAGGTGGTGATTTTCGGGGAAGTAGGGGACATGGAGCGTGACGATGTCCGACTGCGCGAGCAATTCGTCGAGCGAAACGTACTTCGCCTCAGAGGTTTCCAATCCTTGCGCGGGGAATTTGTCGCACATAAGCACCTTCATGCCAAATCCCAGTGCGATTTTCACCACATTTTTTCCTATCGCCCCCGTACCGATGACGCCGATAGTCCTGCCGAAGAGGTCGAAACCTTCGAGTGCTTTGGTTTCGAAGTTGCCTTCTTGTCGCACCTGATTGGCGGCTTCCGGCAGGCGGCGCGAGATTGCCAGGAGAAGCGAGAAGGTGAATTCGGCGACGGTACGGGCGCCGTAGGAGGGGACGTTGCATACGACGATGCCGCGCTCTTTGACCGCAGTCATGTCTATATTGTCTACACCCGTCGAGCGCGCGGCGATGCATTTGAGAGCGGGTAGTGCCGCAACGTGCTCTTTGGTAAAGCCTGAAGCGACAAATAGTGACACCACTTCGGTGTCTGCATGTTCCTTGAGCGTCTCGGGCGAAACACTGCCGTCTATATATACGATGTTGTGCCCCGTGAGCCCTGCGGTAAAGGTATCCCGCACAGACTGGTCGGCGTCGAATACAAGGATTTTCATGCTCCCAGTATACCGCGCAAATCAAAAGGCCCGGTAATTGCTACCGGGCCTTTTCGTAAGACGCGCCTTCACGCCGTTTGGTGTTGCAGTTGGTGAATGTGGTCCGTATATTGCCGCATACGCCGCCCCTTCGCATCGTTCGCTTTGAGAGCCGCCGCGATATCGGTTTGGCTCATCCCGCGAATCAGGAAGTCGAGCGCAATCACCGCCTGGTCGGCGTCGAGTGTTGCCGGGTCGGCAGCAGAATCAACCTCGATTACACCATGTCCTTGCACGGTACAGCTGATAATCATCTTGTCCTCCCGTTGCGCTCGCAGGTCAATCTGTGGAACCAACCCTTTGTGGAACTAGCAACACTATGACACACCTTTCAGGCTCTGCAACACGACCTCGATTTTTTCCATATTCCTCTTGGAAATTTGACATACCAATTTTTTTCCTATACATTGTGCGGACTCCCGCTCCGGCGGGTTTTAAATTGACCATGGCAAGAAGTCTCAAAAAAG
>MFLL01000014.1:0-4110 GCA_001781335.1 Candidatus Kaiserbacteria bacterium RIFCSPHIGHO2_02_FULL_55_25
GATCATGTGCGGCAACATGCCGTTCTCGAACTGTTGCGAGACCGCCGAACGAAGTTCTTTCTTTGCGTCTTCAGGACTGAAATGCGAAAGAGCAATTGCATGGAAGCATGAGTCCCATAGCCACTGATACGGATAGGTGGAGGGCGAGGGCTGTGTGTATTGATGACCGTCAGTTACCCTCCTGTTGTTAAGCAACACATGAAACGATGCATCCGTGATCTTTTTCTTTCTTGCGACACTCAACTCCATACGAACGACTTATCGGGGCTGATGCGCTTTCTGTCCCTGCTCTGCACAAACGTCTACTATGGCGAGCTCAAGCGGCAAATGCGGCACAGCGGCGTACGCCATCGTGCCATAGGCTTCGAGGAGCGCACGAAGCATGTCTGAATTGACCGCAGGCTCTTTGGAGAGCTCTTTTGCAAGCGCGAGGTCTGCCTCGGTGAGCTCGGAACCAAGCTTTTCGGAAAGCGCCGGCGCGTATCGCATCAGGAGCACGACGCGCATGCGGTGTATGAGGAGTTTGCAAAGCGTACGCGCATCCATGTTTTCACCGATTGCGATATTCATCGCCTTCAATGCCGACAGCGCGTCTTTTTTTGCGAGCGCCGACAATATCTGGCGGACTATTTCTCCGCGCGGAGCGCCGGAGACGGCCTCCACCTCCGCGACATCCACTTTTTTATCCTTGGTCACCGCAAGCACCTTCTGCAGTATGCCGAGCGCGTCGCGGAATGACCCCTCGGCCAGTAGCGCGACGAGTTCCGCGGCAGAGCGCTCGAGTGAATACCCCTCCTTCTTCGCGATGTCCGTGACGATACTTGCGAGAATTTCGCGCGTCGGCTGCTTGAACGTATACATCTCACAGCGCGATTGTATCGTTTCCGGCACTTTGTCGCGTTCCGTTGTCGCGAGTACGAATATCGCGTGCGCAGGCGGCTCTTCAAGAGTTTTCAGAAATGCGTTCCATGCTTCCTTGGTGAGCATGTGCGCTTCATCGATGATGTAAAACTTGTACTTCGATTCAAAGGGCATCGCGTATACACCTTCCCGCAGTTCACGGATGTCATCGATACCGCGATTGGACGCGGCATCCATCTCGTAGAGGTCTTTGTCGCTCACGCCGAGTTTAACCGCGAGGATGCGCGCCACCGATGTCTTGCCTGTCCCGCGCCCGCCGGAAAAAAGGTACGCATGTGCGATTTTGCCGTTCTTGATGGATTTCTCGAGCGTGTCTGTCACTTGTGCCTGCCCGCGGACCTCCTTCCAATCAGCGGGCCGGTACGCACGGTAGAGCGTCGTATGCTTCACTTCTTTTGCCATGCGGGCAGTATAGCAAAAGAGATGCCCGCGTCGCCGCGGGCTGTAGTCCTCCTCCGTTAGATTTTTGCCACCGAAGACCGTCGGCTGCAGCGCTTTTTTCCGTTGATATGCCAAGCGATGCGCAGTTGCGGCCGTTTGATAAGCAGTTTGTTAATCAGCTCGGACCCTACGCCGCTGAACCCACTCAGGGCGGCGATGCTATACCGCCCGTTCTTCACGTAGCTGCCGACGAACAACTCAAGGTCGTCGTCGCTCATTTGCGGCGGCGGAATGTGCTGCAATTCTCGAAATCGCTGTGCCGTCTTTTCGACGGCGGGATCGGTCGGTATGCGTCTACGCGGATGCGGATGGGGATTCATTCCAAATGTCTCCGTTGCTGACGACGTTATATCCGAAGCGCTTCCAGATGTCCATTCAGCAGCCTTTTCGCCTCATCCAAACTCGACGCTTCCATGAGATGCGTGCGCAGCTCTTTTGCGCCGTCCCAGCCGCCGATATAGGCCTTGAAGTGGCGCTTCATCACCGCGTCGCTCTGATAGCCGGACATCATTTTTTGGAATAATTCAATGTGCTCGATAAGCGTCCGGGTTTTCTCTTCCTGTGTCGGCTCACCGGTGCGATTCGAGAACAGCCAAGGATTGCCGAAGACGGCGCGGCCGAGCATCGCGCCATCGGCACCGGTCGCTTCACATTTTGCTCGCGCATCCGCAATATCTTTGACATCGCCGTTGCCGATAATGACTGTTTGTATCCTAGAGGCGTCGCCTCTAGGATTTTGGATTGAATTGCGGATTTCGACGCCACGCGCGACACGTTCCCAGCGAGCGGGCACTTCGGACATTTCTTTGCGAGTACGCGCATGAAGGACGACCGCCGCCGGCTCTTCTGCGAGGAGTTCAGGCAACCACGTCTCAAGCTCGTCTTCGTTGTAGCCGATGCGTGTCTTCACCGAAACGGGCCCGCCGAAGCCGCGCTTGGCCGCGCGAATGAGTGCGCGCGCATGCGCGGGGTCTTTGATAAGCGCCGCCCCGCAATTCTGCCGCTCCACCTCGCGCGCAGGGCAACCCATGTTGATATCAAAGCCGTCGAATCCGAGCTCGCGGCACACCTGCGCCGCCGCCTCCATGTGCTCCAGATTCGAGGTGAACAACTGTGCCACGACGGAACGCTCGGCATTGCCATACTCAAGCTTTTTCAAAATCTTTCGTTTACCTTTTTCATCTGCGAGAATAAGCCCGTCAGCCGAAGTGAATTCGGTATAGAAGACCCGCGGCACATCCGGCGAAGCATATTTGGCAATGAGTGTGCGAAACGCGACGTCGGTCACGTCTTCCATCGGTGCAAGCACAAAAAAAGGCTTCGGCAGCTTTTCCCAAAAATCCATGGTGCACGAACAATAACACGATTTGACATTGACAACATTTATGGCGCGATGTACAGTTGCCGGCGGAGAGGTCTGACTTATTGCTCTCCCCAACAGACTGTAAGAAACGGACGACACGGAATGCCTACAGGCAAGTCAAAAGCCCCTAAGAGTGGGGAAAAATCCGGGACGCCTTCCTTCAAGACGTTCTGCGAAAATTTTCGCGAACTTACGGAAGCCGACCTGAACGACCCAATCGTTCAAGCCGAACTGCTGAGGATAGAGGGCGATAAGCACTTTCCTCGCAGAATTCGTGATCTTGCGCGTAAATTCATTCGAACACGCGCCAAAACGACCTAAGGAGGCCCAAGGGTTCGAATCACACCAATGGAAGGGGCGTGCATGCGTCTAGGAAATCACCAGGCGAAGCCACCGGCATATCCGAGCGAATGGCCCGGGACGCCGGACTTCAGCTCGAGTTTGTGCGTCGCGATTGCAGGGGCTGACCAATGTGCTTCCCCACCGTCGACCGCCGACCGAACCGAGACGAAGTTGGAGCCGATGTACCGCACTGTTGAGTAAGCGGGCAAGCGGCAAGAAAACATAAAAGGGCGGCCGCGTTGGCCGTCCTTATATTTTTCTACATTCACTGTGTCGAAGTCGCCGACTCCCCTTTCAATTTGAAATATGCCTTATTGCCGAAGCGGAGGTCCACATATTCTATCTGTGCTTCTTTTCCTGCAAGCGCGTCGGAGCCGAGTACGAGTTTGAGATTGCGCGCGAGTGTGCCCGCGTCCGCACCGAACGACGCTTTGAGCAAAAATCCTTCCTGAAAATTCACCGAGAAATCCTGACCGCCCACGACCGATACCCTCAAGGGTGTCAGACCATTCTGCTGCTGCAGGACCGAGAGAAGCGCAAGAAGGCCGGGCAAGTGTCCGGGAATAAATACCTGACCGACCGGTTCGCCGGTGATTGCGCCGGAGAATAGGTATGGCTCCGCAAATATACTCGACGGAGTCGTCGAGGCATCGGCGGATGCGAAGACAAAGCCGGTTGCATCCATCTGAAAACACCCGCCGGTACTTATACACCAACGCGCATGCGGCTGACGTTCTTCGACGGTGACGACGACCGTACGCGAGAATAACGATAGTCGCGAGACCCCTGCCGATTTGATACGCGGGAAAAATGTGACGACTTCGTCCTCTATGGCCGTCTTCGGATACAAAAAGATATTACTTCGCGAAAAGAAACGGTACGAACCGTCATTGAGCTTGCTCTCGGCAAATGTTTGCACGAGCTGCGGCGGAAGCTTTTCGGCGCCGACGACGGTCACTTGGGAGACGTTAAGTGCCGGCAGGTATGAGACCCAATGCACCGCGTATACGGCGGCGGCGATGAGGAGCAGCGCAAGAAAAACG
>MFLL01000014.1:4123-16253 GCA_001781335.1 Candidatus Kaiserbacteria bacterium RIFCSPHIGHO2_02_FULL_55_25
GGCGCGCGCGCAACGGCAAACGCTTTTGCTCACGCGGCGACGGTGCACCCGCCGGAAACGAACGTACGCGCCCCGGCTTTTGGCGCAAATCAACGATTCGATTTGATGACATCTTTCCCCATGTATGCCCGGAGTACCTCCGGGATTTCAATGTCGCCATCTGCTCGCTGATAGTTTTCGACTATCTGACAGAGGATGCGCGGCATCGCAAGCGCCGTGTTGTTGAGTGAGTGGACATAGCGAAGTGTGCCATGGCCTTGGCCGTCTGGACTGTCGTCGCGATACCGGATATTGAGGCGGCGCGTCTGGAAATCGTGGAAATAAGAAGACGAGTGCGTCTCTCTATATTTCCCCTCACTCGGCATCCATGCTTCGATATCGTACTTCTTGACCTGTCCCAAGCCCAAATCACCGCCGCAATTTACCACTACGCGATACGGCAGTTTCAACTCCTGCAGTAGCGCTTCCGCATTGCCGGTTATCTCCTCGTGCAGCTTCACTGATTCCTCGTGACTCGACTCGCAGAGTACGACCTGTTCGTATTTCACAAATTCGTGAATACGGAAAATCCCTTTCGTATCTTTGCCGTGACTTCCTGCCTCTCGACGGAAGCACGGAGAAAATGCGAAGAATTTTACCGGCAAATCCTTCTTCTCGAGTGTCTCGTCCGCGTAGTAACCCATGGCGGCGACCTCCGCCGTGCCCGCGAGATAATCTCCGTCCTGCGTCTTGTACAAGTCTTCCTCGCTTTGCGGCAGATAGCCTGTACCGACGAACGGCTCACGGCGCGCCATGCTCGGTACAATCATCGGCGTAAATCCCTCGCGGTTCATAAAGCGGTCTTCCACAAGCCGCTCGAGCGCCCACACGAGTCGCGCCCCGTCATTCTTGAGAAAATATCCGCGAAAGCCGGCGACCTTGGCACCGCGCTCGTAATCCGCCATGTCGTGCGCGAGCAGGAGTTCGGAATGGGTTTTTGGTTCAAAGTCGAACTTCGGCGTATCGCCCCCATCGCCGGAGGCGGGAGACCATCGACGTACTTCTTTGTTGTCCGCATCAGACTCACCGTCGGGCACCGACATGTCCGGCACATTGGGCACTTGCACCATGAGCACGCGCCACTCTTTCAATATTTCCTGAAGCGCCTCCTCCTGCACTTTGAGATTTTCTTTGAGCGCCTGCATCTGCACGATGACGGCCTTCCGCTCAACGTCCGATTTTGCGGACGCTATCGTATCCGACGCGGCGTTTTGTTCCGCCCGCTTCTGGTCTATCTCGAGCTGGAGCGCGCGGCGCTTGTCGTCCAATGCAATGAGCGTATCAATATCTATCTTGATGCCTTTCTTCTTCGCTCCGGCAGCGACGATATCCTTATTCTCGCGAATAAACTTTATATCCAACATGCTAGGATAATACCACTGTGAAAGACGACCTCAAATTGCTCGCGCCGGATGAATTCCCGGCGCTTCTGCGCGAGATTCCCGACCGGCCGAAACAACTGCACCTCCGGGGCACGCTCCCTTCATCTGAAAACAAGTGGCTCGCCATCGTCGGCTCGCGCGCCTGCACCGAGTACGGCAGGCGCGCTCTTCGCTATCTGGTAGAAGGGCTCCGCGGATATCCTATTGTCATCGTGTCGGGGCTTGCATACGGCATCGACGCCGAGGCGCACCGCGCGGCACTCGACACGGGACTCACCACTGTCGCGGTTCCCGGCTCCGGATTGGATTGGAACGTACTCTATCCGCGCGCCAACGTGGCGCTCGCGCGCGAGATACTGGAAAAAGGCGGGGCGCTGCTTTCGGAAGAGAAGCCCGACATGCGCGCGACCGACTACACCTTCCCCAAGCGCAATCGCGTGATGGCCGGCCTGTGTCACGCGACCCTGATGATAGAAGCAAAAGAAAAATCGGGCTCCCTCATTACGGCGAAGCTCACGACGGAATATAATCGCGACTTGCTCGTGGTGCCGGGAAATATTTTCAGCGAAGAGAGCCGCGGCACACACCAGTTCCTGCGCCTCGGCGCTACCGCCGTCACCTCACCCGAGGACGTGCTCGTTGCGCTCGGCATAACGAAGCGCGAGGGCGCGGGCACTCTAAACGAACTACGCGAAGATTTGTCTGACGACGAGAAGCGGGTGTTTGAAATCATTATGTCGCCGCGTCCGCGCGACGAGCTCCTCACTGCTCTCGACCTCTCGATATCGGAGGCAAATGTGCTGCTTTCCACGATGGAGATAAAAGGCCTGATAGTAGAAGAGCTCGGTGTGGTGCGGATTCGTTAAAACTTGACGGAAGGCGCACATTCCCTATATGGTTCTATCGCCGGCTCTGCAGAGCTAGCTAATCACGGGAATCCATGGAGGTACCCATGTTACGTTCGTTGCGCAGGCATGCGCCTGCAATTGCGTTCGCTTGGTGGTTCGCCGCAGTGGCACAACCGACTGGCCGCAGCATGTCGCTGAGCGACCCGCCAGCCAACCTGAAGCAATTCGGACCGTTCGACGAGGAGAGCGTCTGTAATGCTCGTGCCGACGGCGTCCGCAAAATTCGTGGCGTTGCGGCCAGTGTGTGCTGGAAAGGCGACGCGGTCATCATCAAACCGCTCGAACCATCGCAATAAGCGAAGCGCTGTCAATCGAAAGAAGTGCCTGCCTCGCTCGGTCGCGGGGCAATTTTTTTATGTGCTGCATTTGACATGTGGTAGGCTTCTGGAGTATGTCCGATGAGGTCAGACCTCATCGGATTCAGGTAGAGTACCAATATGGCACGAAGAATGTCGTTTGAGTTCGGCGAGTGGTACCACTGCTACAATAGGGGTGTCGATAAGCGAAAGATTTTCGAAAACGAATCGGACGCGAACAGATTCTTGATGCTGCTGTATCTCGCGAACAGCACGAACCCTGTGCAACTTTTCCATGACGAAAATCCTGGCCTCAAGAAAGCACTAGCGGCAGAGCGGGGACCGCAGATTGTCGCGGTGGGCGCGTACTGCCTGATGCCCAATCATTACCACCTCTTGCTCAAAGAAATCGTCGACGACGGAATCACATCTTTCATGCGCAAAATCGGGACGGCATATACCATGTATTTCAACCGTAAATATGGTCGGACCGGTCATTTGTTCAGTGGTCCTTTCCGGGCGAAGCGTATCGGGACAGACAGGTACTTCCAACAGGCCCTTCGATATATCCACTGCAATCCTGCGGAGATTTATGAGGGAGGATGGAAGGTTGGGAAAGTGAGGAATATTGCTTCGTTGGAGAGGAAACTCGTTGACTTTCCGTACTCAAGTTTAAAAAGTTTCGTTGGCGGAGGCATTGCTCATCCTATTCTCTCTCGCGACGGATTGGAATTGGCTGAGAAAGTTTCCGCTTCGGCTATGCTTCGGGATGCTCGGGACTACTACGCCTCCCAGATGAAACCCGATGAGGTCAGACCTCATCGGGTTTGAATGGGCACCAAATCGTTGCTTAGCTATCGATTTAGTGGCATAACGCTGTTAGCTGTATTGTTGTGTTTGTTGCGTATGCGTCGTGTACTCCTCGCCCCGCGTAATGAGGGCATACCAAAGCGGAGAACGACTGTGAGACCAAATAAGCCGCCGTACGGCGCCCCGCCGGGAAAAGGCCGCAGATGGTGGAGCTCGCTATCCGCCCAACTGCGGATAAAAATCCTCACCCCTTACTTCGAGAACAATTGGACGAATAAGGAGCTGGAGGCTCTGCTCGGGCTAACCATCGGTAGAATCGCCCGGACCCGGGACAACCGGAACATGGAGCTGAAGGTGAAAGCAGCTGAAGCTGCACCTCAGCCTGTACCGAAACCGGCCAAGAAAAGAAAAAGGCGGAAAGAAGTGACGGCACCGACACCCGCACCATCGCCGGAGCCGCCCACGCCTGAACCACCGCCGGCACCCGCTCCGACACCGACGGTAGCTGTGGCACTGGAAAAAGCGACGCGCACTCGCGTCGTGAGCACCAAGCTCACGACCGATTGGCGCAAGATGTGTATCCACAAAGATGAAAAGAACCATCAATGCGGATACATAAAACTCCCGGGCTCCGAATCGTGCGGTCGCCCCGGACACGACAAATAACTATTGTTTTGTAGCGTCGAGTAGGCCCGCACTTGTGCGGGCTTTCACTTTGCATGTTTGACATGTGCTAGGCTTATGCGGTATCACTACGCACCATGAAGCTTGTAATAGTTGAATCACCTTCCAAAGCGAAGACTATCGAGAAATATCTCGGCACGGGGTTTCTCGTGCGCGCTTCGGTCGGTCACATACGCGATTTGCCCAAGAGCAACAAAGACGCCGTTGACGTTGAGAACGGCTTCAAACCGCTCTATCAGATAGTGCCGGCAAAGCAGAAGATAATAGATGAATTGCACGAGGCGGCGGAGCGCTCCGACGAGGTTATCCTCGCGACAGACCCCGACCGCGAGGGCGAAGCTATCGCGTGGCACCTCGCGCAGGCCATCGGGCTCAAAAAGCCAAAGCGCATCGTTTTTCATGAAATCACCGAGCACGCCGTGAATGAGGCGCTCGCTCACCCGCGCGGCATTGACGAGCAGCTCGTGCGGGCACAGGAAGCACGCCGCGTACTCGACCGGCTTTTCGGCTACGACCTTTCGGGCCTTATATGGAAGAAAGTGCGCTACGGACTCTCGGCCGGCCGCGTACAATCCCCCGCCCTGCGCATACTAATGGAGCGCGAGCGCGAGATACGCGCTTTCATACCCGAGAAATTCTGGGTGATAAGTGCGGAGGTGCAGACGAAAAAGAAAGAAAAATTCACCGTCACCTGCGCCGAGGAACCGCGGGACGAAAAGGAAGCGGAGCGGATACTGAAAGCTGCACAGACCAAAGACTGGAGCGTGAAGTCCGTAGACGAGAGCGAACAGGCTCGCTCGCCGCGCGGACCCTTCACCACCTCGACACTCCAGCAGACGGCGTCCACCCGCCTCGGACTCTCTCCGTCGCGCACGATGGGCATCGCGCAAAAATTGTACGAAGCCGGCCACATCACGTATATGCGCACCGATAGCATGAACATCGGCAAAGAGGCGCAGGAGGCGCTCATCGCGACCGCGCGCAAAGAATTCGGCGACAAGTATGTCGAGGCCCGTGTATACAAGACCAAAAGCAAAAATGCGCAGGAGGCTCACGAAGCGATTCGCCCCACCGACCCGTCGAAACGCTCGGTCGGCTCGACCGATGAGCAAAAGAAATTGTATGCGCTCATCCGTGCCCGCGCCCTTTCATCGCAAATGGCCGACGCGACAACTCTTCGCACAAAAATC
Source organism: Candidatus Kaiserbacteria bacterium RIFCSPHIGHO2_02_FULL_55_25 (assembly GCA_001781335.1). Classification (GTDB taxonomy): domain Bacteria; phylum Patescibacteriota; class Minisyncoccia; order Phycocordibacterales; family UBA2100; genus UBA10103. Next base: position 9,433 of record MFLL01000014.1, read on the forward strand.
CGCGCAAATGTCACGGGTGATGTTATCCCTGATTTCTCCGCCAATGGCTCACGAGTGCTGTTCGACGGCTGGCTTGCCGCCGACCCCGACGCGCGCGGCGAGGACGTTGAGTTGCCGAAAGTGGCCGCAGGTGATGCGCTCACACTTGTGAGCGCACAGACCGAGCAAAAGGAGACCCAACCGCCGGGACGCTATAGCGAAGCGGGATTGGTCAAGGAGCTGGAAGCCCGCGGCATCGGCCGGCCTTCTACCTATGCGAGCATCATTCGCACGCTCGAAACCCGCGGATATGTGGACAAGCAGGGGCGCACACTTATCCCGACAGCGACCGGTGACGTGGTATCCTCATTCATCGAGCAGAACTTCGCGGAATACATTTCGGACACTTTCACCGCCGAGATGGAAAACGAACTCGACGAAATAGCCGACGGCACACGCAAGTACGAAAAGACGCTGAAAGATTTTTATACCCCATTCACCAAAGCCGTGAAATCAAAAGCAAAGATACCAAAAATCACCGGCATGGGTGACGCACCGGCGGAATTCCCCTGTCCGATTTGCGGCGGTGAAATGGAATACAAACTCTCGCGCAACGGGCGCTTCATGAGCTGTAAGAAATTTCCCAAGTGCCTCGGCGCCCGCAAAGAAGACGGGAGCGAAATAGCGCCGCCCAAAGAAATCGGCGAGAAATGCCCCGACTGCAAAGACGGGCAACAAATGGAGCGCGAGGGCCGCTTCGGCCGCTTCATCGCCTGCTCCAACTACCCGAAGTGCAAATTCGTGAAGCAGGATCCTACGGAACTTGCCAAGGCGAAGACGGGGGTCACCTGCCCTGTGTGCACCAAGGGCGAAATGATGGAGCGCCGCGGCAAATTCGGCATTTTCTACGCATGCTCAAATTACCCCGCGTGCAAATATGCGATAAAAGCCAAACCGACCGGCAATCTCTGCGAGATGTGCAACTCACTGATGATGGCTGGGACGAAAACGATACCGGAGAGGTGCAGTAACAAGACTTGTCCAAACCACAACCCTCATAAACTTACGGGAAAGAAATAGTGAATAGCGTGAAAGTTGACCAATATGCTCTTCGGGGTAGTATCTTTCTATGGGTACCGCAACTCCACGACCGCTTTCCGAAATCTTGACCGCTCTTGCGGGCAAAGAGGGCGGGGACGGCGAGCTCGTCACCAAGGCATACGAATTTGCCCAAAAAGCACACGAGGGGCAAAGGCGCTATTCCGGTGCTCCCTACTTCACCCACTGCGCCGAAGTCGGATTTCTCTTGGCGGAGGCGGGCATGGATGCGCGTGCCGTCGCCGCAGGACTTCTGCACGACACGATAGAAGACGCAGGCGTGAAGCCCGCGACGATGGAAGAACTCTTCGGCAAGGAGGTTCTCACGCTCGTCGAAGGTGTCACCAAGCTCGGCACCTTGCGCTACCGCGGCATGGAACGCCACACGGAATCGCTCCGCAAACTCTTTGCCGCAACCGCCAAAGACATCCGCGTACTCATCATCAAGCTGATGGACCGCCTGCACAACGCACGCACGCTTCAGTTCGTTCCCAAGGAGGAGAAGCGCACCCGCATCGCGCTCGAGACACTTGAGATTTATGCACCGATTGCGGACAGGCTCGGTATGTCGGTCGCCAAGCAGGAGCTCGAAGACGCGGCGTTCCCCTACGCTTACCCCAAGGAATACGAGAAAACGCGCGAGCTCCTCAAAGAGCGCAAGAACGAAAACGAAAAACGCCTTGAAAAAACCGAGCACGATCTCAAGCGTGAGCTCGGCGAAGCAGGGCTTCGCGAATTCCGCACCGAGGCGCGCATCAAAGGCCTCTATAGCATGTTCCGTAAGCTGGAGCGTAAGCATTGGGATATTTCAAACATTTACGATATTCTCGCGTTGCGTATTATTTTCCCGTCGGTCGCCGATTGTTATTCGGCGCTCGGCATTATCCACGGCCACTGGCGGCCCGTGCCGGGCAAGATAAAGGACTACATCGCCTTCCCGAAGCCCAACGGGTACCAGAGCATTCATACCACCGTGTACACCGGCGACGGCGGTGCGCTCGAAATGCAGCTACGCACCGAGGCCATGCACCGCGAAGCGCTCTACGGCATCGCCTCTCACCTCACATACAAAGACAGCCAGCAGGGCGCCAAGAGCACACGCCGTTCACTGGAATGGATACGGCAATTTTTCCCGGGCAAAAGCGCCGCGGCAATCCCGGCGGCGGAGGGCGCAAAAGCGGGCGTACCGGAATGGGTCAAAGACCTCGCGCACACGGAAATGGGCGCGGACGAATCGGAGGAATACATGGACACTCTCAAAACTGATTTCTTCAGTCACCGCGTGTTCGTGTTCACCCCCAAGGGTGACGTCATCGATTTGCCTATCGCCGCGACGCCCATAGACTTCGCCTACGCCGTGCACTCCGACCTCGGCAATAAAATGTCGGGCGCACGTGTCAACGGTAAAATGGTTTCCCTCGATACTGCGCTACGAAACGGCGACATGGTGGAAATCATCACCAAGCCCTCCGCAAAACCTTCGCGCAAGTGGCACGACATCGCGAAGACAAACATGGCAAAAAAGCACATACGCGCCGCACTTGCGCATGTGGAAAAAGACGCCGAAAAAGCACGTAAGCGTTAGACCGAGAAATTGTTGATGGAGTAGAGGTCGTCCGACTCGTTGCCGGTGACTGCCGAAGGCGCGACTGGCCGTACCACTGCATCCTGCACCGTTGCAACAACTTCGGGAATCTTCTCCCCCGAAGCCGCCGCCGGCACTTTCTCCGTTCGCTTCTGTTGCGTCGTAAGCGCAAGACACAGTTGTGTAAGGTCCTCGGGAGAGAAGAAATCTATCATCACCTTGCCGCCCGTGTCCTTCTTCTCGATGCGCACACGGGTCCCAAGACGCTCTGATAGCTCTTTTTCAAGGCTCATTAAATCCGGCGAAACGAGTGCCTTGTGGCGCACACGCTCGATAGCCGCGCGGCGTGCAAGGGCTTCCGTATCGCGCACCGTAAGCCTGCGCTCGATTATCTCTTTAAAAAGCGTCATTTGCGCGTCTATCTTGTCGGCAAGCATGAGAAGCGGACGGGTGTGACCTTCGGATATCTCCCCTTTCTCCAGCGCGTCTTGCATCAGCTTGGGTAGCAACAGAATGCGCAACGTATTGGAAACATACTCGCGACTTTTCCCGACACGCACGCCGATCTCTTTGTGCTGCAAGCCGAACTGGTCGGCGAGTTGGCGAAATGCCTTGGCGCGGTCGAGCGGATTGAGGTCTTCACGCTGCAAATTTTCTATTATCGCGAGCTCGAGCTTCATCCGGTCGGTGTCTTCGCCTGTGCGAATGACGACGGGCACTTGTAGGATGCCTGCGAGCTTGGCCGCGCGCAGTCTGCGCTCGCCCGCGATGAGCTCATACTCCACCGCTATCCCCAACCCGGGGCGCTCTATCTCTTTGCGCGTAACGGTGAGCGGTTGGAGAATGCCGTAGCTCCGTATGGATTCGGCCAACGACGCGAGCGCCGCCTCGTCGAAGGTTTTGCGCGGCTGGAACGGGTTGGGTTTGATGCGGTCTACCTCGACCCAATATATTGAATCCTGAATGTAAGGGGCTGCCATGCAAAAATTATATCACGCGGCGGATTTATAGAATTTCCTGACGGCTTTCACCAAACTGCTTTTTGCATACTCTCCCGCATCTAATCTTTTGATTAATACCGCTGGCGCAACCCACTCATAGTTTATGAAGTCGTCTGAATTATACGCAGGGGCGGTGTCCATCCGTATTTCATAGTTCTCGGCAAAACACGAACCTTCCACGGGAGTCAACTTACCCAGATATCTGACCTGCGTTTTGTCGATATCAATATTGAGTTCTTCTCTCACCTCTTTCTTCAGTGTCTGTTCGTATGTGTCTCCGCTCTGCACATGACCGGCACAACTAAAATCCAGACCGAGTGGGTAGAGTCTTTTATGAGCGGTTCGTTTGGGTATCCACAGCTCGCCCTTTGAGTTAACTATAAACAAATTGATAGCACGGTAATTACGCAGCTTTTCGGCATGGACCTCTGAACGAAGTTTGCGTCCGATGACGGAATCGTTTTCGTCGACCAAGTCGAGGTATTCGTCTTCTTCCATGGTGCCGGAGACGGAATTTACTTCCTAACGAATACCATGCTAACACATTTGCCGAAAAATAAAGCCTGCTATACACTTGAAAAGAAGGGCGAGTGTCGGAATTGGTAGACGACCGCGACTCAAAATCGCGTGAACGCAAGTTCGTGAGGGTTCGACTCCCTCCTCGCCCACACAATGAGCAGAAAACGAATGTGGGCTTATGTTATCGGCGTTGCGCTCGGTGACGGAAATCTGTCCAATCCGAATGGTCGCGCCATTCGCCTTCGAGTCACTTGTGACGCCAGGTATCCCATTCTCGGAAAACATATAATATCTTCGTTGAAATTTCTCCTCCCAAACAATGCCGTTTCGATAGTTCGAGTTCCGGGCAAGAATTCTTACTTCAACATCAGCGTTTATTCAAACGAGTTCAAAACATGGCTTCCATGGCAAGTCGGAAGAGGCACGAAAGAATCACAGGGTGCCCATGTACCTGTGTGGATTATGCGAAATAAAAGCTATATAAAAGAATGCCTGAAGGGTCTTATACAGACAGACGGTAGTATTTACAGGGACCGTGGATACCTTATGGTCAACTTCACCAATCACACCCGGTCCTTAGCGCGTGATGTCTACGACATGTTGGTTGCGTCTGGATACAGACCGACGCTTACGAGTACTCCTAGCAACCGTGGAAAGACTAAATATACTGTCAGGCTCGCGAGAGAGGCGCAGCGGCTCATTGACGACTTGAATTTGTTCAAAGCATGAAAATGAAACAAAGGCTTCTAATAATCGTCGGCCCGACCGCATCAGGTAAGAGCGCGCTTGCCGTGCGCCTTGCGCGCAAATTCAATGGTGAGATTATCTCCGCCGATTCGAGGCAGGTGTACAAAGGGCTCGATATCGGCACGGGAAAAATAACAAAGCGCGAAATGAAAGGTGTCCCTCATCACCTGCTCGATGTGGCCCCACCAAAGGATCCGTTTAGCGCCAGCGATTTTAAGCGTCAGGCATCCGGCGCTATCGCGCGGATTGTGGACGCGGGAAAGCTCCCGATTGTAGTGGGCGGTACCGGATTTTACATCGACTCGCTCGTCGGCCGTATCGTATTGCCCGATGTCGTGCCCAATAAGATACTTCGCGCGCGCTTGTCAAAAAAGACCGCCGCACAACTCTTCTCGATGTTGAAGAAACGCGACCCGAAGCGCGCCGCAATGCTTTCTACGCAGAGCGAGCGCAACAACAAAGTCCGCCTCATTCGCGCACTCGAAGTCGTCCGCCACCAAGGTCCGACCTTGGTTTTACCAAGGTCGGACCTTGGTAATTCATACAATGTGCTGTGGATTGGCGTCGTTCCTTCTGATGCGCAACTAAGAAAGAACATCACTGCTCGCCTGCATGCGCGAATTAGAAAAGGGATGGTGGCGGAGGCAAAGCACTTGTATACAGGAGGTCTGACCTACCGGCGCATGCATGAGCTGGGGCTTGAATATCGTTCGCTCGCCCGTTTACTCCAGAAGAAGATTACCCGCGCTGAAATGGAAAAAGAATTGCAGAGCGATATCTGGCGCTACGCGCGCAAGCAAATCGGCTATTGGAAACGCAACAAAGAAATCAAATGGTTCGAACCCAAAAACACTCCGAAAATCGAGAAGGCGGTCCGCTCGTGGCTCAAAAGTTAACACCTGCGTCGAGCAGTTTCTTGACGTAGTCGTCCATCTTGTCGAGCGTCTTCATTTCCTCGTACGTGAACCACCAGTACTCGTCGTGCTCTTTGCTAAGCTTCGGCTCCCCATTCGCTTCGGCGATGTAAGTAATGCGCACTACGTGTCTGTCCGGCCAAATGATATCTTGTGCCGCCAATAATGTAGGCTCCCCGACTATCTGGAGACCCGTCTCTTCAGCCACCTCTCTGCGAAGGTTTTCCATGAGCTGAATGCCCTTCTCGATACGTCCACCCGCGATATCCCATTTCCCGACTCCCCGCTCCTCATATGCGGAGCGCCGCATCAGGAGAAACTTCCCTTCCGGATTCTTCAAGAGCACCTTTACGCCGACTTGGAGTTCCATATAGCTATCGTAGCGAACCTATCGCGACTTCAATATCATTCACTATCGAGAGAGGTTGCCTGTTCGCATCAATAGTAAACGATGCCCATTTTTCATAAAGCGGCGTACGTTCATCATAGAGCTGCTTCAGCGACTTATTCTTCAAACCGATGATGCCTCTAGGTATAGCCGAGATTCTCTTCTCAACAGTCTCATAATCCGCCCTCAAATATATAATCGTTGAAATATCCGCCAAGTACCGCATCGCGTGTTCAGTATAGATAATGCTACCGCCTGTGGATATTATCAGATTATCCCTACCTTGAGTTTGCGATATGGTGTCCTCTTCTTGCTTTCTCAAGAATGATTCTTCACCGAGCTCCTCAAGTACGATTTGCAAGGTTTTACCAAATTCCTTTTCGAGAATCGAATCAAATTCAATTAAAGTAAAGTTTAAATGCTTTGCGAGTTCTTTGCCGATATGCGACTTTCCTGCACCGGGCATGCCGATAAGGGTAATGTTCATATGCTCTTATGGCGGGCGATGTAGGAATCGAACCTACGACGTCGGTTTTGGAGACCGAAGTTATACCATTTAACTAATCGCCCTACGGGGCGAAGTATACTAT
>MFLL01000014.1:16270-25750 GCA_001781335.1 Candidatus Kaiserbacteria bacterium RIFCSPHIGHO2_02_FULL_55_25
TATTTCTTCGCCTCCTTGTGCACGGTATGAACCTTGCACCAGCGGCAATACTTCTTGAGTTCTATTTTGCGCGTGACAAGCTTGCGGTTCTTGCGCGACCAATAATTGGTGCGACCGCACTTACTGCACGCGAGTTTGAAAAGTTGATCCTGTGACATCCGCGGCACTATAACAGGCAGGCGGACGTTCCGCAAGAAGTTAGCAAATCTTGTTCCACGGACCGAAATCACTACCGAGCATGGTGCGCATGAGCGTATCGATGACTATCCAACCCATGAGGATGATGACGAGACCCAAGACGACGTTGCCGAATATCCGCTTCCCCGCCGAGTATGATTCCGTGTCGCCCTGAGCGATAAGCATTTTCCAGCCTGCGTATGCGAAGAGTACGGCGGAAAGGGCCACCAAGACGAAAATGGCGGTATTGAGGACGTTTTGCGCGACTATCGCGATGTCGCACACATCGCAGTCCACACCGTTGCAGGTGACGATTCTCTCCGGAAGACCTGCGGCAAACGCGAGCGCAGGAGAAAAGACGAAGAATGTGCCTGCAAGCCACGTGACGAAGGATTCCCACTTTCGGGTCATGTGTATTATTTTAACACGATTATCTGTGCGTCGGGCAGGACTCGAACCTGCGGAGCCCGAAGGCGCGAGGTTTACAGCCTCGTGTAATTGCCGCTATACGACCGACGCATGACTTGCGATCTCTCTGAATCGGCGCTGATGCTTCAGGTTTGCTGGGATAACTTCCCGGAAAAATCTCTTGACGTCCGGTACCCTCGTCACATAAACCCGATACGCACTAACGTCCGATGCCTTGTATCCTAACCTCCTTAAGATTCTCTGTAAAGAAAGCAGAAGCGGGGCAGATTTATTTGTGAGTGAGATCTGCATGCCATATCGCAGTTTGTATATCGACCCATCGGTATCAAAAAACCCACGCAAGAACGCTTTCATGTACCCGCGTCTCTCGAATACCCAACGTGGAGCATCGACTTGGGCAATAACTTTGTTCTGTACCAACCCTTCGCTCTTGAGCCATCTGGTAGCCGCTGTTGAACCAAGGTAAACGGTTTTGTGTCCGCGACCGGAGGTAGATATTTTAGGCACACCTCCGAACACTTCTCGCAACAGCGCTTGAACGTATTGAGCATACACCAACTCTTTTGTTCCCAGCGTAACCGTTACCTGATAATGTGAAATGTGTCCATCACCCAATAATATGCCGAAAATTTCGGCAAGTTTTTTCGAGCGCCGGGCAGGGATGTGCACGTCGCTTCGCTGGTTATTGAAATTCTTCTTTCGAGGGCGGCACGTTGGAATTTCAAGCCGCTTCAGTCGACCAAACACACTTGCCTCCGCAAGGTTCAATACGTGAGCAACCTCCGCAATGGTCTTATTTTCACGCACATAGAGTAGCCGCAACTGTCTGCGATACATTCTTTCCTCTACCCCTGTCCACCGCCGAGCCATGCATACATTATTTCACATTGACCACTCCGGCACAATGAATCCTGCCTAAAAAATTACACCCGCGCCGCTGCGCGGGCACGCACACCGTGCGCGCGTTCCGGACCTTTCCTGACGTCGAATGTAAATTCGACCTCGTCTTTTCCTCCGGAGGCGGATTCTCCTTTGGAGGAGACATCCACTTTGACCGAGCCGCCGTCCATCACGCCGCGGCTGACCATCATGTTGGCGATTGATGTCATTATCTTGGTCTGAATGAGACGCTTGAGCGGTCGCGCGCCGTACTGCGGGTTGTATCCTTCCTTTGCGAGGTGTTCTATCGCGGCATCGCTGAGCGTGAGCGAAATGTGTTTCTCCTCGAGTCGCTTCGCGACGATTTCCACCTGCATCCGCACGATATTGTGTACGCTCTCCGGCGAGAGAATATTGAAGAGAACTATCTCGTCGAGACGGTTGAGGAATTCCGGGCGGAAGAAATCTTTGAGTGAGCCCATCACCTTGTCTTTGACCTGCTCATAGCGCGTATCCGCACTCACGGAGTGGCCACTGCCGAAGCCCAAGCCCGACATCTTGTCGATATGCTCTGCGCCGATATTTGAGGTCATGATGATGACGGTGTTCTTGAAGTTGACCACGCGGCCCTTGGCATCGGTGAGACGGCCGTTGTCCAAGACCTGCAGGAGGATGTTGAACACCTCCGGATGCGCTTTTTCTATCTCGTCGAAGAGAATGACCGAGTACGGGCGGTGTCTGACAAGCTCGGTGAGTCCGCCGCCTTCGTCGTAGCCCACGTATCCGGGCGGTGAGCCTATCATCTTGGAAACCGAGTGCTTTTCCATGTACTCGGACATGTCAACGCGTATGAGCGATTTATCGCTATTGAAGAGGAATTCCGCGAGCGCACGGGTAAGCTCTGTTTTGCCGACGCCGGTCGGGCCGAGGAACAGGAACGAACCGACGGGGCGATTGGGGTCGGAGATACCGGCGCGGGAGCGCTTGATGGCATCGGCGACTTTTTGCACCGCCTCGTCCTGACCGACAATGCGCTTCTTGAGCTCTTCCTCCATGCGCGAAAGCTTCTCCGCTTCCTCTTCGAGCATGCGCGAGACCAGCACGCCGGTCCAGCGGGCCACGACTTCGGCGATATCCTCCTCGGTGATTTCCTCGCGCAGGACGCGGCGCTTTTCCTGCAGTTTCTTAAGCTTTTTCGTCGCCGTCTCTATTTCTTTTTCGAGAAGCGGAATGCGGCCGTAGCGGAGCTCGGCGGTCTTGGTGAGGTCGCTCTGCGCTTCGGCCGCATCGGCGTCGAGGCGTGCGCGTTCGAGCTCGGTTTTTGCGCGCTTAATCTCGGCGAGTGTCTCTTTTTCGTTCTTCCACTTGACCTCAAGCTCGCGCGTGGAGTCGCGCAAATCGGCGACTTCTTTCTCAATGGATTTCACACGCGTGCGGGCCTTGCCTTCGCTCGCTTCCGATTCTTTCTTCAGTGCTTCCTTTTCTATTTCGAGGCGCGTTATTTTGCGGTGCGCGTCTTCCAAAACCGGCGGCTTGTTCTCGAGCGAAAGCCGCAGAGCGGACGAGGCCTCGTCGATAAGGTCGATGGCCTTGTCCGGCAGGAAGCGCTCGGTGATGTAGCGCGTAGAGAGCTGTACCGCGGAGATGATTGCCGCATCGGTGATGCGCACGCCGTGATAGAGCTCGTAGCGCTCCTTGAGGCCGCGCAAAATGGCAATGGCGTCTTCTACCGAAGGTTCGTTGACGTACACGGGCTGGAAACGCCGCGTGAGCGCGGGGTCGTGCTCGATATGCTTTTGGTATTCCTTGAGTGTGGTCGCGCCGATGACGCGCAGCTCCCCGCGCGCGAGCGCCGGCTTGAGCATGTTGGAAGCGTCCATCGAGCCCTCGGCCGCGCCCGCGCCGACAAGCGTATGCATTTCGTCTATGAAAAGAATTATCTTGCCCTCGGAGCGCTCCACCTCGCGCATGACCGCCTTGAGGCGCTCTTCAAATTCGCCGCGGTATTTGGTACCGGCGATGAGGAGGCCGAGGTCGAGTTGGACCAGCTCTTTGCCGCGCAAGCTTTCCGGCACGTCGCCGGACGCGAGGCGCTGAGCGAGTCCTTCGGCGACGGCGGTCTTGCCCACGCCGGCTTCGCCGATGAGTATCGGATTGTTTTTGGTGCGGCGTGACAGTATCTGAATGACGCGCGTTATCTCGGTGTCGCGGCCGATGACGGGGTCGAGCTTGTTTTCACGGGCGCGCTCGGTGAGCGAGCGAGCGAAGCGCGCGAGCGCGCGCGGCTTTTGCGGCGCATCGCCTTCGCGGATTTTCCCTTCTTTGATATCGGTAAGTACGCGTGCGAGTGCGCCGCGGTCCACACGGAAACGCGTGAGTACGTCGCTAGCCGGTCCGGGGTGCTCCACTAGACCGAGTATGAGATGTTCGGGCGAAACGAACTGGTCGTTAAACGAAGCGGCGATGCGCGGTGCGGCTTCAAACACGCGGACCAATTCCGGCGTGAGGTAGAGCTGGAAGCTCGGAGATACCGCAGTGGTACCGGATGTGCCCTCGATAGATTCGAGAACGGAGTCGGTGAGGTGCGTAACGTCGATGTCGACCTGCTCGAGCATCGGCACGACCATGGTTTCTTCCTGCGTGAGGAGTGCGGCAAAGAGATGCAGGGTGGAAACCTGATTGTGTCCGCGCTCCACGGCGAGCTGATGCGCCCGGTGGATGGCTTCTTTTGCTTTGGTTGTGTAGTTGTTGAACGGTGTCATATATATGTTGCGACATCTACTTCCGGATTCAGTATAGCAAAACGGGTATCGAAATCCAAGAGACCTATCTCGGCTTCCCGAGATGCGACAGAATGAACCCGCGAGTTATTTCTTTACCGGTGCCGGAATAAGAAGCGCGGCGGTTACGAAACCCGACGGCGAAATTTCTCTGGACGCACTCGTACTGATGCCGATGACATCGCCGTTAGTATTGATGAGCGGGCTTCCGTATAAAATTGAGTCCGCTGACACGTCGGTATCCATGACGGACAGCGACGGCATGGCTGTCACGATGCCGGAAGCGATGCGCGCCACCGTTTTGCCGGATAGGCCCACGACCGCCTCGCCCAATACCACGTGGTCTGATGATACGGTCGCCGGTGTCCACGTCGGAGTCACGCCGGCCGTCGTGGTCGCACTCAAAAAAGCAAAACCGTTCTCGGCGTCGCGATGAGTCACGAATGCGCGAACGCGCGAACCGTCGGAAAGCGCGAGTGTAGCGTCGCCGGAATCGCCGAGTGAAGCGACGTCGGTGACAATTGATCCCTGAGCATCGAGTACGATGCCGAGGCCCAAAAACGTGGGTGACTCCGCGGCGCTCGTGTAGATGCGGACGACGGAGGGAGACACTTTCTTTACCGCCTGCGAGATGAGGTCGGTCTCTTTGACGATAACGGTCTTTTCCTGTGTCACCACGGTGGATGCCGTCTGGCCCTTGGGCGCCACCGTCTCTACCGTGCGTTCAATGACGCGATTGACCGTCTGCGCAATTATGGGCGGTGCCTGGTCCATGAGCGAAACCGTCACGATACCGGTCGCTATCGACGTGATGAAGCTCACGAGGAGTGTGAGGAGGATTATCTGTGATTTGGAGAGTTCCTCGATTTCCATGCCCGCATCATAGCAGTTTCATACAAAAAGCAAGCCGCCACGTCCAAGGAGACGGGGCGGCAAGAACGTGAGGTGGTCATTAATCGCGCTCGTAGGGAAGCTTAGGTCGCGGTTTGCCGCTTTCCGGCTTCCAGTGCCGTAACCGCATGAACACATCTTCCAGTGAACCCGGCGCGGGCACTGGGAATACCGACGGCAATAATAAGACTCCGATACCTGCAAACATAATTCCGGCCGCAACATTATGATATCCGGCTTGGTAGGCACCGATAGCTGAGACACCTGCAAGCACAAATAGGCCCTGGCAGGCCCTCTCTTGAAGTGACGTCATGGGCATCACCTCCCTATGCAGCATTAGACAGGATGTGCGTCAGCGCGTCAACGAACCGCTGTATTTCTTTCTTTTGCGTTCCGTCGCCAAGTGAGATGCGGAGCGTATTCTCGGCACGCTCCTCCTTCGTCAAGACTACGGAGGACGAAGCACGTTTCGCATCACCCAACGCGAGAACAACGTGAGAGCGGCGCTCCTGCCCTTCACGGCAGACGCTCTTTGTGGAAATCGCAATGCCGGCGTGGTCGAGTGCAAGCGTTATGTATTCACTCTGGATATTGGGGAGAGAAATATTGAGCATATGTGGGAGGCAAAATTTCAGCTCGCCGTTTATCACCGCGTCGGGCAACTCTTTTGTTAGCAACTTTGCGAGTTCGTCGCGCAGTGCACGCACGCGCTTGCCTTCTGTATCGCGCGACTGTGCACGCACGGCGAGTGCTTCCGCAAACCCCGCCGCAAGCGCCACGTTCTCCGTGCCGGGTCGCAGGCCGCGTTCTTGTGCTCCGCCCATGCTGATTGCCGACAGTTCGACGGTATTGTTCAAATAAACGACACCGACGCCGCGCGGTCCGTAGAGCTTTGCCGAATCGAGCGTGAATACGTCGACCCCGAGTGAGTGCACGGTTGTGCCGAGGTACAGGGATGCCTGCCCCGCGTCGGAGTGAAAAGCAATGTTTGTTCTGTGTGCTTTCTCGTGCGCCCGTATGACGCGTGCGATTTGCGAGAGCGGCTGGACGGTTCCGATTTCGTTGTTCGCCCACCCCACCGAGACACACACGGTTTCCTTCTTCAAAATATTCTTTACCGCATCGGGCAATATGATGCCGCGGCCATCCGGCGCAATGTGCGAAACGCTACCGCCGAGCCGCTCAATTTCCGCGAAACATTCGAGTACCGAGGGATGCTCTATCGCCGAGACGACCCAGTGCGTACCGGAGAGCGTGCGCGCTTTCATCTCGAGCCTGCGGGCGAGGCCGAGTAGTGCGAGATTGTTGGCCTCGGTGCCGCCGGAGACGAACACGATTTCGCGCGGCTTACATCCCAGCCCGTGGGCCACTCTTTGGCGCGCCAACTCGAGCTCCGCTGCAGCCTCCACGCCTTCCACATGAATGGCACCGGGATTCCCGACGGCCTGCGCCGCGCGCATCATCTCGCGCGCGGCAGATGGATCAAGCGGAGTCGCACTCGCATAATCGAGATAGATGCGGGAAGAACCGAAGAATGCCATTTCAGAAGTGTACACGCCAATTCACAATTTTCAATTTGAAATTTTCAATCAATTTTCAATGCTTCAATTTGTAAAATTGAAAATTGTAAATTAAAAATTTCGTCGTATACTCACCCAATCTCGGCATATGTGCCCTACTCACCTATATGGCAAACAAACCAGAACAACTCGCAGAGCGTCCGCCCGTCGTGGTGGTCATGGGACACGTGGACCACGGTAAATCCACGCTACTTGATTTCATCAGGCATACCAACATCGTCGCCTCCGAACACGGCGGCATCACTCAGCACGTCGCCGCTTACGAAGTTGTCCACAAAGGCAAGCACATCACCTTCATTGATACACCCGGGCACGCGGCATTCTCCGCGATACGCGCACGCGGTGCCAATGTCGCCGACATTGCCATTCTCGTCGTCGCGGCAGACGACGGCGTGAAGGCGCAGACACTCGAGGCTCTCGCACAAATCCGCGAAGCAGGTATCCCCTTCATCGTCGCCATCAATAAGACAGACAAGCCAAATGCCAACGTAGAGCGCACGCAGGGCTCCATCATGGAACAAGGTGTGTACCTCGAAAAACTCGGCGGCGATGTGCCGTGGACGGCAATCTCCGCAAAGACAGGCGCGGGTGTGGATGAACTCCTCGACGTCATTCTGCTCGTCGCTGAAATACACGAATACAAAGCGGATGCGGGAGCGCCCGCGGAAGGCTTCGTTATAGAAACACACCGCGACCAGAAGCGCGGACTCGCCGCAACACTCATCATCGGCAACGGTACGCTCAAGAGCGGCATGGCGGTTCTCGCGGGACGCGCCATCGCGCCGGTGCGTATTATGGAAGACCATTTGGGAAAATCGCTCAAAGAAGCCACGTTTTCGACGCCTATCTCGCTCGTGGGATTCGACGAACTCCCCGGCGTCGGCGAAACGTTCCGTGCATACAAAAACAAACGCGAGGCCGAAGCGTCACGGCAGCTATTGGCTCCCGCCACGGCGTCTGTCGCGCCGTCTGCCGCGGGCGAAGGACAATACTCAATGCCTGTCATCGTCCGCGCCGATACCACCGGCTCACTTGAAGCGATTCTCCAAGAGACCGCCCGCATCGGCGACGAGCACGGGCGTGTCTCTGTAGTGCAGAGCGGCATCGGGACGATTTCCGAGGGTGACGTAAAAACCGCGCTTGCGGGCGATATTCACGCCGTCGTCATCGGCTTCAACGTGCGCATTGACCCCGTTGCGGAAGCGCTGGCGCGCGAGCGCGGCGTACGCATCGAGATGTTCAATATTATCTACAAACTTACCGAGAAGCTGGATGAATTGCTCAAAGAGTCGGCCCCGAAGCGCAGGGTGGAGGAGGTGGTCGGGCGCGCAAAGATTCTCAAAGTATTTTCTTCCCGCAAGCAGGAGCACGTCATCGGCGGCGCCGTCGCGGACGGATACATGGCAAAAAAGGGCTCTTTCCGCATACTACGCCGTCATGTACTTGTCGGAGAGGGCGTGTTCGTCAATATCCAAACCAACAAGCAAAACGTGGAGCGCGCCGAGGCGCCGGCTGAATTCGGCGCACAAATCGAAACCGAAACAGCCTTCGAACCGGCACACGGCGACACTATCGAATGCTTTGTGACGACTATCGTCTGACTATGTCCGACAAACGACAAGCGCAGGTATCGGAGACAATCGCACACCGCGCGGCGGATTTTTTTGCGCGCGAGTCCAACAGGCAGTCGCTCGTCACCGTCACGCGCGCTGAGATGTCTCCCGACCTCAAAAATGTTACCGTATTTTTCTCGGTTCTCCCCGAATCTGCCGAAGCGACAGTCTTGAACTTCGCCAAACGCAACCGTAGCGAATTCCGCGAGTTCCTCAAAGAACACACGGGGCTCGGCCGCTTACCAACCGTGGATTTCGAAGTCGACTACGGCGAGAAGAACCGCCAGCGCATCGACGACCTCACTCGTACGTAATTCACAGGGCCATCTTGCAGGACTCTACTTTACCCCAATAATTAGTGGATGGGTATAAAGTACCGCGTCAACGAACAATTCTTCGATACGTGGTCCCACTCCATGGCCTATACGTTGGGGTTTATTTACGCGGACGGAAGTCTCGAAGACGCACCTTACATACGAGCAAAATACCTCAGGGTTACGAACACCGATTTAGACCGGATTCAGACAATCAAACGAATCTTAAAATCCGACCACAAAATTGTTACCGAGGAGAAAGGTGGCAATTACAAACCGCGTCATCTGCTTAGAATCGGTAGCCATAAGTTGTACGATAGGCTGGTGAAAATCGGTGTTACACCAAGAAAATCTCTTGTCATGATATTTCCTGACGTACCGAACGCCTATTTTGGGTCATTCGTACGAGGATATTTTGACGGTGACGGATGTGCATATCTTGAGATACGACCGACAGGTAGGCCGAAACGCCTACTTACAGTGTTCACCAGCGGTAGTAAGGTGTTTCTTGAGGCATTGCATTTTCGACTCGAGGCATGCGCGGGCATCAAAGGGAGGGGTCTCTATCGACACGGTAGTACGAAAGGTACGTACCAACTCAGGTATTCCTCCGAAGATAGCATCCGTCTGTTCAAACTGATGTATAAGCTACCCCTTCAAAAAGGCCTATTCTTACAGCGAAAATACGATATATTTACACGGTACTTTAAGTTGCATTCAAGCATGCCGCTCGCACGCTTAAAGTTTGGTGGCCTGATGGTGAAGGGGTAACACGTCGATCTGCAAAATCGATACGCGCGGGTTCGAGTCCCGCTCA
>MFLL01000015.1:0-50941 GCA_001781335.1 Candidatus Kaiserbacteria bacterium RIFCSPHIGHO2_02_FULL_55_25
TGAAACCCGAGGACTCGGTGATGGTCGGCGATACCACTTCCGACATTGAGGCGGGCAAAGCGGCTGGTTGCGCGAAGACCATTGCCATCACGCACGGTCTCGGTACACGTGAATCATTGGAAAAAAGCGGGGCGGACCACATCGTGACAAGCCTGCCGGATATCCTCCCGCTTGTTTGAAAGCTGGCAAGAAATTAAGGCGCGCGGGAGTCTCCCGCGCGCCGTAGTTGTTGGGACCGGTCATCAGGCGTTGCGCACCTGTCGGGCAGACGCGAGTGCGCGTGACCGTACATTCGCAATTCCCATATAACCCTGCGAATCAATGTGATCGAAGTTACCGATCTTTTCCATCGAAGCGGTGTCGGCACTGTAGAGTGAGTGAACGACATCGTTCGCAGTCAGGAAACGAACATTTCCCTTATAGAGTCCAAACGCAACCGTGCCGGTGACGTGTTGCGCCACGCTTCCGCTCGCCGCGAGCAGATCGCTTGCTATCGGCGCGAACCACTCGCCCTCGTAGATCGCATCGGCGAGTTGCCGTGAGACGGTGTCGAAGAACTTGCGTCGGGAGCGGTCCATCACAAGCTCGAGCAACTTGCCGTATGCTTGGTACATGATGGTTGCCCCTGGGGCTTCGTACACGCCGCGCGATTTGATACCGACACGCCGGTTTTCCACGACGTCGAGGCCGATACCGATACCGTTCCGGCCGCCGATGTCGTTGAGCGTGAGAAACGCTTCCAGTACCGTGCACGCACGTCCATTGATTTGCACCGGCCGTCCTTGCTCGAATCCGACCGAGACGACTTCTTCCGCGTCGGGCGCAAATTGTGGCGATACGCCCATGAGGAATTCGACGTAGTCGGGCCGTTCGAAGATTGATTCGAGTCGGCTGGCCTCGTGGGTAAGACCGCAGAAATTGGCGTCGGTGGAGTAGGGCTTCTCTTCCGTCGCTGTGATTGAGAGTTGCCGCTCCAGGCAGTATTTGATCATTTGTTTCCGCCCGCCGAGTTCGTCGACAAATTCCGGGTCGCGCCACGGCGCATAGACACGCATGTTGGGATTGAGCATGATCACAGCGAGCTCAAACCGGACTTGGTCGTTACCGCGCCCTGTCGAGCCGTGCACCACGACGTCGATACCGCGCCTTTCGATTTCGGGCATCGCGACCTTCACGGTCGCCATGCGGGCGATACCCGTCGTGTTCAGGTAGCCACCCTCATGCGCCGCCTGGCCTTGGATTACGCCAGAGAGCATGTACTCGGCAAGTAGCGCACTGCCATCGACGAAAAGTGCTTCACCGGCTCCGGCCGCTTTCATCCGGCGCGGAATATCGGACATATCTTTTTCGTCCGGCTGGCTCAAGTCGGCGGTTATCGCGGTGATGTCGACACCCCGCTCGCTCATCCAGCGGATAATCGACGTACTGTCGAGACCGCCGGATACAAGCGCGGCCACTCGCTTACCTTTGAGGTCGCGTATGGTGAGTGCTTTCATTTCGCCATTCTCCTGTTTCTACGCATCAGGTATCCTCCACCTAAGACACTAGTGCTGTCTCAGGTCCGTGTCAAGAAATACACAACAAGGCGGATATACGAAATAGAAAGGGGCCCACCGGGCCCCGATCGAACCTTATGCACTCAGCAGCGGAAGCCGAGTGTGAACGCGAGTCGAACGAATAGTTCAACGGTTGCGGTTGCGAAGGCCTCGAACATGTCGTTGAGCACGACCTGTCTTACGCCGAACGGGTGCTTACCCTCCTCCCGATCCGCGACCGCATCGAACGATAATGCCGGGACCTCAAAGTTCGGCATAAGTGTGTCTGGACTTGCGACTGTCATGGCTCAGCTCACTCGTTTGCTGACAGGTTGACGTTAAACTGCTGGCATCATTGTAGCCCTCCGTGGGAGAGGTATGTCGCACAATATTGTTGATAGAATGGGGATATGGCCGACTTGAAGTCACTGAAAACTCAATTTCTTGAGTATCTTGAGATAGAAAAGGGGCGCGGGGTGAAGACGGTCGAGAATTATGACCGCTACCTCAATCGCTTTCTCTCGTTCGGCAAGGTAAAGGCACCCGGACAAATTACGGAGCAAATGGTGCGCGAATTCCGCATCACTTTGAACCGTTCGGCGGGTGTGAGCGGAACGATGAAAAAGAATACGCAAAATTATCATCTCATCGCACTGCGCGCGTTTCTCAAATTTCTCCGCAAGCGCGATATTGAGTCGCTCAATCCCGAGCGCATCGAACTTGCGAAGACCGGCGGTCGCGACTTGGATTTAATTACCGCAGATGAGTTGAACCGCATTATGAAAGCCCCCTACTCCGCCAAGGCTTCGAAGGGCACAGCCGCAGGCGACCTCACCACACTGCGCGATGCCGCAATCTTGGAACTTCTCTTCTCGACCGGCCTGCGCGTCTCCGAGTTGTGCAATCTGAATCAGGACCTCGACCTGTCTCGCGACGAATTCTCGGTGCGCGGCAAAGGCGACAAGGTGCGCGTCGTCTTCCTCTCCTCGTCGGCAAAAAAAGCAGTGAGTGAATATATAAAAAAGCGCGCCGACATGTCGGACGCACTTTTTGTGAGCTACGGTAAGGGCTCACCGAAGACCAAAGACCTGCCGCGGCTCACTCCCCGCTCGGTGGAGCGCATTGTAAAACAGTATGCGGTCAAAGCCGGCATCACGCGCAAAGTGACACCGCACGTCATCCGCCACAGCTTCGCGACCGACTTACTTTCAAACGGCGCGGACCTTCGCTCGGTGCAGGCGCTTCTCGGTCATGCCAATATCGCAACAACGCAGGTGTACACCCACGTCACCGACAAACACCTGCGCGAGGTACACAAACAGTTCCACGGCAAACGCCGCAATTAGTGCGGCGTTTTCAACGAGAGAGATTTAAGCTGTGCGGTAGCGGCGAATGGGGACGATGTTGGAGTAGCGGGGAGTTTCGCGATTGCGGGGTGTTGCGACGGGGAACATTTCTGTCTGGTCGCCGCGTATCGTGTTGAACGCGCTCCACTCACCGGAGCCTCTGCCGTTGCTCCTGCTTCCGGTTGTGAAAAGACTTGTCCGACGGGCCGCGAGTATGTTTTTGATGTGTTCCATATGTTTGATTTGTTAGGCGAGTTGGTTGCTCCCGCTATCTCTGTAGACGGATGCCTTCCCGACTCGTTACATCCTTACATAGTGAACATGATGTCTGAATGAAACGCCACGGCATCCGTACCGCAAGGCGTGTTACAACAGGCTCCGCAGCGCCTGACTATCTCGCATTCTGTCCAAGAAATATGCGCTCCAGCGTGTCACTTTTGAGCGTATCGGGAGTTCCGTCGAACGCGATTTTGCCCTCCGCGAGCACATAGACACGCTGCGCAATAGCGAGCACGGACTTTATGCTGTGTTCGATGATAACGACCGCGATCTTTCGCTGCTCGTGTATCTCCCGTATTTTCTCAAACACCTCCTTCACGATTTTCGGCGCGAGCCCGAGCGACGGCTCGTCGAGAAGCAGTACCTTGGGATCGCTTACCAGTCCGCGCGCGATGGTGAGCATTTGCTGCTGTCCTCCCGAAAGCGATGCCGCTTTCTCGCGAAGTTTTCCCTGAAGTGCGGGAAAAAGCCGCAGTGCCGATTCGATGTTTCCCTTCAGGTCGTTGCGGGCAGCAAGTGCATAGCCACCCAATTCAAGATTTTCATATACCGTGAGATTTTTGAAGACCTGGCGTCCCTGCGGGACGTAGCTAATCCCGCGACCGGCCATTTCGTACGGCTTCGGGTGTATTTTTTGTCCGTGCCACAATACATTTCCTCGTACAGGCTGAACGAGCCCAAAAATTGTTTTCAGCACGGTCGACTTGCCGGCACCGTTGGGCCCCATGAGAGCCACTATCTCCCCTTCTTCCACCCGTACCGTTACGTCTTGCAGTGCTTTCACGCCGCCGTAGTGTACCGCTGCGTTCTGAAGTGAAAAAAGAATTTCTTTTTGCATACTTATTTCCCGAGATACGCCTCGACGACATGCGGCTCGCGCAGAACGTCGGCCGGTTTTCCGGAGGCGATGACCTTTCCGCTGTCCAATACATAGCAATGGTCGGCGAGGTCGCGGATGAGTTCCATATCGTGTTCGACCAGTACGACCGCGGCGCCCTGGTCGCGCAGGCGTCGGAGAATTCGCGAAACAACGGTGCGCATTTCCGGGAACAGTCCCGCGAACGGTTCGTCGAAAAGGTACACGCTTGCGTTCATGGAGATTGCTCGCGCTATCTCGAGAAGCTTTCGTTGTCCGAATGAGAGGTTTTCAGCCAATTCATGACGCTTTTCCCACAGGCCGACCTCTGTCAGTGTTTTTTGTGCCGAGTCGAGATGGAATGCACCATGCCGCTCGAAGAGAGCACCCCAGACGGTGCGTTCCGTCAGAACAAGCAAGATATTATCAAGTACGCTCATTTGTCCGATAAGCCGCACGCTCTGGAATGTGCGGGTTATCCCGTATGCCGAGACGTCGCTTGACCTGACACCGTCGGGTACGACCGAATCGCCAATCAGCACATGCCCGCCGTCCATGGGCACAAATCCCGTCAACACGTTTATAAGCGTACTTTTTCCCGAGCCGTTGGGGCCGACCAACGCCGTTACGGCGCCCGCTTCGAAAGACAAGTCCACTCCATCGAGCGCATGTACGCCGCCGAAGTGTTTTGTCAGACGTTTTGTCCGCAAGAGCGTCATATTAAATACGAAATTTGCCCAGGATGCCCTGCGGCCGGTAGAGCATGAGAAGAACAAGGACGAGGCCATAGGTCATTTGACGCATCTGGGCCGCAATGTCTGAGGGAAACCCAACGAAGCGAAGCGCTTCAGGCAGGATGACCAACAAAAATGCCCCCAGAACCGCTCCGCGCGTGGAGGAAAGTCCGCCGAGAATTATCATCGCAAGAATGAATATGGATTCCGGGAGAGCGAACGTCGAAGGGTCGATATAGCTTATGTAGGTCGCGTAGAGACCGCTCGCATATGCCGTGAACATCGCCGCTATCGTAAACACGGCGAGTTTGTAGTGATGCGTCGCGTACCCAAAAACCGACGTTGCTTCCTCGTCCTCTCGTATCGCGTGAAGCACCCGACCGAACGAGGAGTTTTTAATGAATGTGCAAAGACCGTATATGGCGGCGAGAGATGCAAGAGCAAGTCCCAAGAACATGTGGTTGTCTGAAAAAATGAATCCGAATAGTTCGGGACGCGGAATACCCGGTATGCCGAGAGGACCGCGTGTGACGCTGTTCCAATTGAGCAACACCGTATACAGAATGACGTTGAAGCCGACGGTCCCGAACACGTAATACACTTCCTGCAGTCTGGTGAATATAGCTCCGACGAGAAATGCGATGGCCCCCGCCGCAAGCATCGACAAAATAACTGCCAAGAAAAAGTTGATGCCCAAGGCCAACAAAAGCAGCGCCGTTACATACGCGCCGATGCCACTGAAAGCGGCTTGTGCTACGGAAATCATGCCTGTTTCCCCGACGACGAGATTGAGAGAAAGCGCGACCATTCCGTACACGCAGATCAAAATGCCGATGTGAACGAAATACTCCATATCACTTCGGGAATATGCCTTGCGGACGGAAGATGAGGAAAATGATTAGGATGCCGAACGCGACCGCAAATTTCCACTCGCCGCCGATGTGCCATGCGGCGATATTTTCTGCGAACGCGAGCATGAACGCACCCAAGACGCCCCCGTAGACATTCCCCACTCCCCCGACAATGGCGGCGATGACCCCGCTGAGCAAAAGGGCCATGCCCATTGGCTGGATGCCGGTATCAAAGCCCGCCGCAATACCTGCGAGACCTCCGATAGCGGCGCCGATAAAAAAGACGATGCCCAAAAGTTTCTCGCTGTTGATGCCCACGACCTGCGCTACCTCCTCGTCATCGGAAATCGCCCTGACCGCTTTTCCGAACGGTGTGTATTTCAGGGTGTATGCAAGGACTATCATGATGGACAATGCGACCAAAAGTATAAGTACCTGAGTCTGCGTAATTATTCCGCCAAAAAAAGAAAAAAGTCTCTCCGAGCCGATGTCGCGAGAGAGCGTTTGGAATTGACTGGAGAAAAGAATCGCAAAAAGTCCTTGGGCAACGGTGAAAACACCCAAAGACGCCACCAAGAGAACCGTGCTCGACGCTTTGCGTGTCCGTAGCTTCCGATAGACTATTTTTTCGACGAGGAACCCGACCATTCCCGCAGCTACCATGCCGAGAATCACTGCGGGAATAATTCCGAACCCGAGCATTTTGTGGAAATAGAGGACCGTATAGCCTCCGACGATAAGATAGGCCCCGTACCCGAGGTCAAAGAACCGTGCGGTGCTGTATATGAGATTGAAACCGAGCGCGGCAAGGCTGTAGATAGCGCCCGCGATAACGATATTGAGGCCGATTTGGGCAATGATATCCATGCGCACGGTAAGTGTAGCCTAAAGGGCGTCATACCAAAACCCGCGACGAGCGCCGCGGGTTTTAGGAAATGACTGCAGTTACTGAACGAGGGTCGACGTCCCGCCGGCGATTCTGTTCACCGTGTACTCTGCGGCGGTCAGGTCACCATTCTCATCGAACTCTATGTGGCCCGAGACCCCGTCGTACTTCGTGGCGCGTATCGCATCGGCAAGCTTATCGGGGTCGGTACCGGCTGTTTTCAGAGCCTGAGCGATGATGTAGACCGCGTCGTATGCCTGCGGCGCTCCGATTGGTACTTGGTCCCCTCCTGTCTTCGTCAGAAGTTTCGCCTTGAACGATTCGGGTGAACTGGCCTTGCCGGTCGTGTAGAGCAGGTCAAGCCCGAGACCGTTCACGTCTTTGTAGAGTTGCGGATCGCCCCAAGCGTCGGCTCCGAGGAACTTGGTTTTGATACCAAGCTCCTTCGCCTGCTTCAAAAGCGCAGTGCCTCCTTCCGGATAGGTCGGGGAGTATATGTAATCTGGATTCGCGGCCTTCGTTTTCGACAGGTCCGTGCGATAGTCGCGTGCGATCTGAGGCTCCCCGTTCTCGGCGACTATCTGACCTCCGAGTTCCTTGAAGCGAGCCTCGAATATCTCTTTGATACCGGTGCCCCAGTCGCTGATGTGATAGATAACCGCGATCTTGCGTGCGCCGAGCGTGTTGTACGCATATTCCGCCGCGAACTTACCCTGGTACGCGTCGGAAGGATAATTTCTGAAGAAGTACTTCCCCGTCTTGCTCAGGTTCGGCGCCGAAGACGCCGGAGAAAAAACAATGACCTTGCTCTGCATCGCCCCGGGTGCGAATGTCGCGGTCTCGGTGGAACAGAGGCCGCCGATAATCGCTACCACTTTGTCGGCGTTGATAAGTTTGTTTGCGGCGCTGCTCGCCGGCGTGGCGGCGCACTGGCCGTCTTCATAGATGACGCTGAGCTGCCTTCCATTTATGCCCCCGCTCTGATTTACTTCATCAACGGCGATTTCGATTGCCACCTTATCTATCGTTCCGATAGAAGCCGCGTCTCCTGTGAGCGGCAAAATGGATCCAATCTTAATTGGTCCTGTTTCGGTGAGAGCCGAGTCGTCGTTCTTGCTGAGGCCCCACCATCCGAGACCGATAATGATAATCGCAACGATTGCCCATCCGAGTTTATTCATAGACCCCTGTTAGTAGTTAGTTTTTAAGACCACGGTACATGGTATGTGAGTCGATAATCCTGTCAAGCGTCGCGATTTTGCCCCAATTTGTGCATGGCGCTCGAGTCCTTTATGCCGATGTGCTATCGTGATTCACGTAGAACTTCCTCAATTTCCCCATGAAACTCGTCTCTTGGAACGTGAACGGCATACGCGCAGTACACAAGAAAGGCTTTTTTGTGCCGTTCGTGGACAAGGTGAAACCCGACATTATTTGCCTGCAGGAGACCAAAGCCGAGGAGCACCAGTCTGAGATTGATTTGCCGGAGTACGAAGAATACTGGAATTCGGCCAAGAAGAAGGGCTATAGCGGAACCGCCATCTTCTCAAAAACCAAGCCTTTGAGCGTTATTTTCGGGCTTCCGGAGGATATTGTGCAGAAATTCCACATGGGGGACGACAAGTATGGCGACCCAAATGAGGAGGGGCGCGTTACGGCGGCCGAATTCGAGGATTTTTACGTCGTCACCGTCTACACGCCCAATTCCAAGGATGACTTGAGCCGGATTCCGTTGCGCCACAAGCTCTGGGACCCTGCGTTTCTCGCCTACATGAAACGTCTTGAGGAAGAAAAGCCGGTTATCTTCTGCGGGGACCTCAATGTCGCGCATACGCCCGACGATTTGGCCAATCCCAAGCCGAATGAGGGCAAGAAAGGGTTCACGCGGGAAGAGCGCGAGGGTATCGATGCGATGATAAAGGCCGGATTTGTGGATACGTTCAGAATGTTCACGCAAGGTAACGGGCACTACACGTGGTGGAGTCATTTTTCCCACGCACGCGAGCGCAACGTAGGGTGGAGAATAGATTACTTCTTCGCGAGCAAGGCTCTTGTCCCCCACATACGGCGCTCCACCATCTATGCCGACGTGTATGGCTCCGACCACTGCCCCATCCTGTTAGAGCTTGATATATAGCCATCTCAAGAGTGTCCTATAAAGGACACCCGACGGCTGGTGGATATCCACAGGGTGTCCTTTACAGTGTCCTATAGAGAGGTATTCTTATCAACGGTTGCTCGTTCAGGATTTCTCGTTGTTTCACCACAAACGGGATACATAGTGCTTACAAATACTCAAACCAATTGTTACGACACAGTTGCCTCTGCAACTGACTGGAATAAAAGTATTTACCGCACACAATCTCGCGCTCTTTTTGAAAGAACGTAGATCCAAACCAAATGCCGTCTGACGACGGCGAACTTAAAAAAGAAAGTAGGTTCGCCAGGTCAGGCGGTATTTCTTTTGTATAGTGCAGGCACCCGCAAAGCCGCAAGATTTTTTGCCTGCGGGACTTTCGCACAATGTCCTCGGCTGCAAAACCTCGCGGCTTTGCGGGTGCACTCAACTGACGTGATGTTTTTTTCGAAGCTCCGCCACGGCGGCCTCGTCCTCCTCCGTTTTCCGGTCTTTTCCTTGTTCTCCGAGAACTTTCAACTCCTTTTCGTCCAATTTCGCCAGCTCTTTTGTGCGATTTTCCAAATATTCCTCCGTGTTTTTTCTCGGGTCGTCGAGCACTTCTTCCAGAAGCGCGTGCAGTATCCACCCGATACGTGGTGATGGTTTTTCGCCGAGTTCCATTATTTTTGAGCCGTCGATTTTGAGCATGCTCACCGACACCGGGTCGCGCAGAGCCTCGTCCACCATCGACATATATTTGCGCAGGCGGAACGGATGCTCTTTGGGCCGGCCGGTACCGATGCGGTCACACACACGAAGGTTCAAAAGGTCGTTGATGCTATCAGTCCCCACGCGCGCGATGACACGGCGCACCGCGCTCAATGTGACGACGTCGGGGTCGGAGAAAAACATGTGCCAGCGTACGAGCGACGCCACCTTCTCGATAGTTTCTTTCGGGAACTTGAGATTCGCGAGGATTTTCTTCGTCATGCGGGACGACACCACATCGTGTCCGTGGAATGTCCAGTCGTTCTTTTCGTCCGAGCGTACGCGTGTCGCCGGCTTCCCCACGTCGTGCAGCATTGCCGCGAGTCTGATTTCAAGCGCCCATTCTTTGTCGGCGGCGTGTTGCAGAGAGCGCATAAGGTGCTCAAAAACGTCGAACGAATGCGCCTGATTCTGGTCGCACCCGATTCCCTCCTCCAGTTCGGGGATGACGTATTTCAAAAGCCCGAGTTTTTGCGCCACGTAGAGGGCCTGCATGGGGCGCGGACTCATGACGACGCGGATGAGCTCGTCGCGCACGCGCTCACGCGAGATTTTGCCCAACTGCGCGGCCTGCGCACTGATACCGGCCGCCGCGCTCGCATCGATGGCGAAATCCAACTCCGCAGAAATGCGTACCGCGCGCAGCATACGCAGCGCATCTTCTTCAAATCGCTCGTGCGGGTCGCCGACCGTGGCAATGACTTTGCGTTTCAAATCTTCTTTACCGCCGTGCTCGTCCACAAGCTCGCCCGTAGATGGGTCGTATGCTATTGCATTGATGGTGAAGTCGCGACGCTTGAGGTCGTCGGAAAGGTTGTCGCTGAATTTCACTTCGTCCGGATGGCGCGCATTCGAGTACTCCCCTTCGATGCGGAAGGGCGTTATTTCGATTACTTTGAGGCGGGGATTTTCCGATTGCGTGACGACGCCCACAGTTCCGTATGTATTCTCGTAAAATGTTTCCGGAAACAGCTTCTGTATTTCTTCGGGGTTTGCGTTGGTCGTGATGTCCCAGTCTTTCGGCTCGCGGCCGATGATGAGATCGCGCACGCAGCCGCCGACGAGGTACGCCTGAAAACCCGCTTTCTTGAGCGTGTCGCAAAGTTCGCGCACGACGGGCGGCACGGACAGTTCAACGGTTTTCATAAAGGTATTGTAACCGGAATATGTTAGTTATACACGTTCTACGACTTTTGTATATTCGAACCATAGTCTATAGTTAATATTATGCGGGCGTTGGTACGGGAGAAGGAGTTGGCGGTGTCACTGCGTAAACGCGGCTACAGTTATCGAGATATTTTGAAATCAGTGCCGGTTGCGAAAAGTACGCTTTCCGAGTGGCTGAAGGATGCTCCCCTAACTCGAGTCGAAAAGACCGCTCTCAAGAGGCGCAGAGATAGTAATATCACGCGGGGCCGGATTCGTGCCGCCGCCGCACTGACTGCGCTGCGTTTGGAGCGCGAACACGCGCTGCTGGTCGAGGCCCGAGCCGAATACGGGCGCTTCATTGCCGATCAGTGGTTTCGAACTGGCATTGCGCTTTACTGGGCAGAGGGAACGAAGCGACACGGAGGGTTTGCTTTCACAAATTCAGATGTCGACATGATGCATTATATGGTTACGTGGATGAAAAAATTTCTCCACCTGCCGCGTGTCGAGATGAAAGCGCGACTGTATATTCATAAGCCATATGCACACGAAAACCTCGAGCGATATTGGAGTGCTCGTTTGGGAATTCCGATGAAGAATTTTCGGAAAACGATTTATAAGCCAACAAGTCTGCTTATCAAAAAAAGGCCAGAATACAAGGGGTGTTTGAAAATTTTTGCAGACAAAGTATCACTACGTCTAAAAATGTTATTTTGGCAAAACATGCTCATTGAAGAACACCGAGAAAGGTAGTACCGTACGGAGGCGCCCCCGTAGCTCAATGGATAGAGCGCTTCGCTTCGGACGAAGAGGTTCTGGGTTCGAATCCTGGCGGGGGCACAAAGATGGACGAGACAAAATCAATTGTATCTGTATAATCATCACGTTCGCGGGTATGGTTCAATGGTAGAACATTTGGTTGCCAATCAAATGACCCGGGTTCGATTCCCGGTACCCGCACAGAAACTGTTTTTACTTCTTAACGGGCGGCGGCGTAATGATAGTTGCCGCAGGGACGGAATTCTTTTCGAATGTCGTAACGGGTTGTTTCATCGGGGGTTTTGCCTCCGGAAGCTGGATGGCCTTCTTTACCAGCGGCATCTCCTGGTCGCGGAAAGCAGTCACAAGTCCGATAGCCGCGGCCACGATAAGGACAACGGGTATCCATCCGGCGACTCTGCATAGAGGCGCCAGATACCAGAACCCGAGCAAAAGGACAAGCGGTACCAGTATCGCGGCAAGCGGCACCCCAGGCCCCTTGTTCCCCAGCGGTGGCTCCGCGAAGGCCACTAGACCTATCACGACCATAAAGAGTGCCAACAAGATGAACCAGAGCTGGTAAGGGCCGGCCGCTTCGCACGCTTTGGTAAGCGAGCTCTGCAGTCCCCCGCCGACCACCGGACTTGCGGTTACGAAGGGAGAGGTGGTCGCTTCTTCTGAAGTCTCCTCATTATTTGTCACAGGGGCCGGTTCAGGTGCTACGGAGGTAGTCGTTACCGGTGTTATTTTCACGGGCTTCGCAGGTCCGGTGAGTGTGAAAGACACCACGGAGACGCAAACAGGCTTCCCGCTTGGGGCGGAAAGGAGAGTCAGGGAGACGGGCAAGATGCCGTTTACCGGAGTGCTCTGAATATCGACGTGGATGCGGAGGGTGCCGTCGGCGTTCATTCTACGGGTCATAAAGCTCAATGGGATTCCCGTATTGCCCACCGAACCGATTACCGATACGTACGACGGGTCGGTAATCGTAACGTCGAATGAGTCAAGATTGTTGTTGTATATATAAGGATTGACGCTCTGAACCTGAAGCGGTGCACATGTATTGGCGCCCCGCGGAAGCAGTTGTTGCGTCGGCGAGACAAGACCGGACACTGTAGCGGCCGACGCAAATACCGGCAACGCTAGACCGGCAATCGCGAACAAAGTAATCGTTGCCTTTGTTGCGTGACCAACTATCATGGGACGATCTTAGTCCCTCATCCTGTATCGGTCAATATTGACGAACACCAAAAAATGGCGGAAAACATAGCTTTTTTGTCCTTTACAGAGAATATCGGACAGCAAGTGTCGCGCATTTGTTGAACAGAATTTCAGACACATCGTGAATAATCCAGCAGTAGAAGCACAAATTGTGCATAACTGGGGATAAGTCGGTGGATATGTGGATAAAGGACGACCTTTAGGCGTTATTATGTCCTTAAAGCGGGTCAAATAGCCATATATTGAGCCATATAGTGCGATTTCCCTATCAGACGGGGCGAAACAGGCCTGTAACGTTACTTAAGAAACGTATGATTGCCACGTTCCACGTGAACCGTCGTGTTAGACTTGTCCCAATGATTCCGGATGACGTTCGCAAGCAGGTTGGGCGCGGGGGTGAGGAAATTGCGGCTCAATTTCTTGAGCGCAAGGGGTACAAGATTATAGAAAGAAACTATCGGAAGAAGTGGGGGGAAATCGACGTTATTGCGGAGAAAGACAATGTTGTGCATTTTGTAGAGGTAAAGGCAGTTTCACGTGAAAGCAGGGACTACCGGCCGGAAGAGCTAATACATGAGTCTAAACTGCGAAAAGTCGCGAGAACAGCGGCGCTCTACATGGAACAGCACCGTGACGGTAGAGAATTCCAGATAGATGGTATCGCTGTAATTATGGACATGGAGGCGAGAACGGCTCGGTGCAGATTCTACGAGCAGGTGATGTAGCTTTACCCATATCGGACATCTTGTCCGATACTATGTCCTATAAATTTGGGATTATGTTGAGTATCCCAAAATTAGTGATACGCTAAGGTAGATGAATCCGAAAGATAAGCTCTGTAGATATTGTGGTAGATTATGCCCCGAAGACGCATTCGGCGTGGCGTTAACAACGAAGATAAAAGTTTATCGGCGCCACAAGTGCCGTGATTGTTACCGAAGCACCAAGAAAGCTTTAATCGCTCGTCATTATGATTGGCTTTCTTCTTATAAACGGGAAAGAGGCTGTGCAAGGTGCGGGGTGGCGGACCCAAGAGTGCTCGATTTCCATCATAAGGATAAAAAGGATAAACTGTTCGGTATTGGAGGCTATCGAAGAGAAATTGGCTTTCAGAGATTGAAGGACGAAATAGAGAAGTGTGAGGTTGTTTGCGCAAATTGTCATCGAATTCTGCACGATGAAGTGAGAAATGGCAGGTGAAAAGCAGAGAGAACGGGCCGTCGTATACCGGTAGTACGCGTGCTTTGGGAGCACGATGACCCAGTCCGATTCTGGGCGGCCCGAAAATTATTTAGTTAGTTGCTTGAGAAACTGTTGTATAAGCAATGGTGATTGAGTGGTGAAAAATTCGTCGGTCTTTGCCACCGTATCGCCGGCGAGCATCGCAGAAAGGCCGGCACCGGTTTGCGCCACAAGGTCGCGGTCGATGTAGGAGAGTGTGATGCCACGCAACTCGCGCTGTGCCGTCGTGGTGCCTTCGCTGGTCGTCGTGATGACGCCGACAAGGCGTCCCCACTCATTCACTATTGCACCGCCGGAAGAGCCGCTCTGCGCTTGGATGACACTTCCGACAGAGATGACGTCCACCGAGCCGGTCGTGAACGTCAGGAATTGCTGTACCGTTGTAAAAGTAGATGCGGGGTAGAGATTGGAAGCGGCGGATGCGCCGGTGAATTCGGCCGGATAGCTTGCGATGAGAACGGTGTTGTCGATGAAGGCGACCGCCTCGCGTGTATCGGGCGCTACAAACGGGAATTCCGGAAGAGGAGAGCCGTCAACCGAGGCGGCAATGGAAAGGAGTCCGTAGTCGTGCTCTCCGGTACCGAGCGGACGGTCGGCATTGATGTCGGCGACGTGTGCACGCACCCACACCGGCGGAATATACAGGACTCGCGGCACCCAGTGGACGGCCGCAGGGGAGCCGCTTCGGATGTAGCATTTGAGGTCGAAACGCGGGCTCTGTGAGAGAAGCACATATTGGGCGACGTGCGCATTGGTGAGGATAATGCCGCGTGGGTCAATAATGACACCGGAACCTGAGATGGGCCGGAGACTTCCGTTGTTCGCGTAGCAAAGTATGTTGACGAGTGCGGCGCGAGTCATGGCGTTTACATCTCCGGAGGCGAGCGGTGGAGTCGTGTACGGATTTTCTATGCGAATCGCCAGCGGTGCCGCGGGAGCGGCGGCGGAAGGCATATTTTGGCTTGGCGGAAGTGTCTTTTGGATAGTAGGTGCCGCCGCTTGAGAGATTGTTGCGGGCGCTGTCGTTGCTACGGGCGGTGTGCCAGTTGCCGTCGTGACGGCCGCGCCGGCGGATACTTGCGACGTGGTTGTCGCTACCGTGTCTGATGGGGGAGCTTGCAGAGAATTTTGGTGAACAAGGAATAAGAGCGCCCCTATAAGCACCGCAAGAACGAAGAGCTGGGGTATGAGCGACGT
Organism: Candidatus Kaiserbacteria bacterium RIFCSPHIGHO2_02_FULL_55_25; assembly: GCA_001781335.1. GTDB lineage: Bacteria > Patescibacteriota > Minisyncoccia > Phycocordibacterales > UBA2100 > UBA10103. The sequence goes on from MFLL01000015.1 coordinate 14,943, forward strand.
ACTCCGTTCCATATGGTGCGGGACGGGGGAATCGAACCCCCACTAACAGGTTGGAAACCTGCTGTTCTGCCACTAAACTAGTCCCGCGTTCAGTCACTTTACACGAAACGTCACACCAACACAAAATCCCGCCGTACGGCGGGATTTTGTGTTCTCGAGAATGCGCGCGACGTTAAACGAAATCGTTATTTCACCGCGTCCTTCAAGGTCTTGGAAGCGCGGAATTTCGGTACGCGCATCGCCTTGATTTGAATGGTCTCGCCCGTGCGCGGGTTCCTACCCGTGCGGCCGGCGCGTGTCTTCGCTTCGAAGATGCCGAGGCCCGCAATAGAGACCTCCTGTCCGCTCTGGAGCGAGCTGGTGATCATAGCGATGATGGCCTCGACCGCGCGCTCCGCATCGGCCTTGGTACTGCCGATGGTCGCCGCGACTTTCTCAACCAAATCCATTTTGTTTGCCATAGTTACGTTTTATTATGATGATTGTTAAATTCGGCTATCCCGCACGCTCGACCCTAAAGCGCCGAAGGCGCTCGGGCGACGCGAGGTAAAACCTCGCGTTTAGCCGACACATACCATTCTGGGCCGTATTTTCCGGCTGTCAAATGGCTATAAACCGTGCTATCCACAGGCAAGTCAAAAGGGAAGGGCGCCTTGCGGCGCCCCAGTTTCGTTAGTTTCGTGCTTGGTCCGCGAAGAGGTATGCGGACGCCTCTCCGAAAGCTTCCAGTATGACATCGGTAAGTTGGTCTGCCGCTGTCTTTTCCGCTTCGGATGATGTCACCGAGTGAATGCTCTCACGCATGTGCAAGAGTCCTTCCCGCAGAATTGCCACGGCACCCTTAGGCATGGTCCCAACTTCGTCGGAATGTGCGATGAAGTATGCGCCAATGACCTTGTCTTTGTCGACCACCACCATGGTGATCGTTTCGAGAGGGTAGTGTCCCTCTTGGTCGTTACGGGGAAACATCATTTCGCGAGGTGCGACGTACGCACACCGAGTCGCACTTGTGTCTGTGGCAAGTACAGATTGGGCTCGTTTAATAATTTCCTCGGACATCAGGTCAAACTTGTGCTGGATGTTCCCGGGCGAGCGTCTTTTCACGACACATTGTTCATGTGGGTATCTCACCCGCAGCATTTCTCCGATGAAGTGCAAAAGGGTGGGGGCGGTGTCGTCTTCCGGGTCAAGTTCGACCATCACGAGCGTTCCCATTGGCTTCTCCTCATTCTATGGAGAAACTAGCGGAGCGCGGTAGTGTTGTCAAATCGGTTACTTGGCGTACTCAATCACTCTCGTCTCACGAATTACACTCACTTTGATTTCGCCCGGGTACTGGAGTTCTTTTTCTATTTTGTCGGCGCTATAAATCGCCGTACGCCTTGTCACGTTTTTTAATGCGTAGCACAAACAGTTCATCATTCCTTACCTCGAACATGACTCGGTAAATGCCCACCCGAAAACGATACGCATCATATCCGGTCAGATGCTCGGCGAATTTCAAAGGATTTTCTTGTCGAGCGTAAAAATGGACCTTCGTCAAAATCCTCTCCCGCGCGTCATGAGGCAGTGAATCAAGATGCGCTAATGCCGTAGCGGTGTATCCGACTTTCATCGGATTATTCTACCTCGGCATCTTAATACCAAGACGCTTGAAAACTTCCTTTTCGGGAATAACCCTGCCTTGTCGGATATCTTCTCGTGCGTCGTCCAAGTCTCTTCGAAGTGCAGTAATCTCGAGTGAGTCGTTCACATACGAACGTGTTGCGATGTTTAGGAGCGCAGAGAGGGTAATGCCCTCGCGACGTGCCTTTTTCATGGCGGCTTCCTTGAGTTTTTTATCGGTGTTGAATATGACTTTCGTGTTCATATATACCCAGTATATACGTCAGAGACGTGCTGTCAAGCCGCTTCTTGCCGCTGCAGACGACTAAACTCCCTTCTCCCACACGATCTGGAAAATTGAGCGGAAGGCGTCGGCCGTACTTTTGTCGTCAATGATAGTTACCTGCAGATTCTTCTCATCATCAATGCGCACAAAGTCTTCCGCTATCTCGACTGAGATGTTGGGCGGGTAAAGATAATTCTTTAAATACTGTATCCGGATGGCCTCGGGCTCCGCAACCGCGAGGTCGGCGATATCCTTGTAGTACTTATTTTTTGCGTCCTCCGGCATAATTAGCTCAAAAGACATGTCGCTTGCAATCGCACGCTTGTCCCACGCGGTGTAGAGTTTCATTATCTCCGGATTGCCGCCCATGAGGCTTCCGTAAAATGAGTGGAAAGTTTTTCCGCGCATCGCATCAAACTTAAACTCAAGCGCTTCGGCACATCCGCGCAGCCCCGTAAAGAAATACACGTTCGGCCCGCTCGCGCCACCGAGCGCTTGTAGCTGCGGCATGATGGCCTCGACCGCGCGGAGTTTGCGCTTCTGTTCCTCCAGGAACTCACCAATGTCTCGCGCTGCGTAAAGTGCTTTTTTGGCATGTGGAACTTTCAGTACAAGCCCCTTTTGTCGTAATTCCTCAAGGATGACATATACGGTCGGCTTTTTGACCTCGCAGTGCTGTGCGACCTGATACGCAGTAATACTCTCGAGAGAGAGGAGCGCAAGATACACCCCAGCCTCTTTTTCTTTGAGTCCGATTTGTTGGAGCGTTTGCGCCAAACCCGCGTTTACTGCCACTTCCTTATGCTATCCAGAATCACTAAAAAGTCAATATTATTGACTACCATACGGATAACCTTGATAAATCAGGCTATTTTTGTATATTTATGCATTCATATTTTGACTATATGAGAATGTTGTTGCAAAATCGCGTCAGGAAATGACTCTAGAGGCCCAAGAGAGGAGCGAATCAACGATGAGCAGCCATGGCAAAATAAGTTCTCGCGAAGGAGTTGTGACTAATATCGTCGTGACACTACTTGGACTTTCTACGGTTGCAACGCTAGTTGGCATGACGGGTTGGATAGTGACACATAAGTATTTCTCTTCTGAAGTTCGATATGTCGTGCACTGCGTCATTGAACGTCATGTGACCGTAAAAAAGCTCGATGGTGCACCCCGCGTCTCTGCTCACGAACAATGTGACGCGCTGAGGTTGCTCGGTAAATCCTCCATCGACTACTATTCCAATGGATGGAGAGAGGTCTTCCCAGAGCTCATTCCCATTGGAACTAAGTTTGAGTACGACTTTGTTTTCAAAGAAAGTCGCTTTCTGATCACTATCAGCGAACCTCTTCGAGCCGAAAACTTTCGTCTCGTTCCGAACGGCATAAAGCCAAGCGGGCACGAGTAGTCGCTCTTCAGTCGTCGCAAATCAGGCACTCACAGACTCGGGTGCCTGACTTATTTTGCGTATTCGATTACGCGCGTTTCTCTAATTACCGATACCTTAATTTCTCCAGGATATTGGAGTTCCTTCTCGATTTTATCAGCAATATCTCTCGCCAATTTTCTGGATTCAAGATCGCTGAGCTGTTCCGGCTTCACGATGACGCGGATTTCGCGGCCAGCGGCGATGGCGTAGCTCTTCTCGACACCGGGCAGGTTGTTGGCGATTGCTTCGAGCTCTTCGAGTCGCTTGATGTAATTCTCGACAGAGTCGCGACGAGCGCCGGGGCGACCGCCCGAGATGGCGTCGGCGACTTGGACAATCATCGATTCAGGAGTTTCGTACGGATATTCCTCGTGGTGCGCCTGCATCGCCTTGATGACCGCTTCATCTACACCGAATTTCTGCAGAATGCGGCGGCCGATTTCTACGTGCGTGCCGGGGACTTCGTGGTCCACCGCCTTGCCCACATCGTGGAAGAGGGCGCCTGCGCGCGCGACGGCAGAATCCGCGCCGAGTTCTTCGGCGAGCATGCCGGCGAGATGAGCGACTTCGACCGAGTGGTCGAGCACATTCTGGCCGTAGCTGGTGCGGAAGTAGAGACGGCCCAAAATCATGAGCAATTTCGGGTCCAAATTCGGGACCTTGGCGGCGTACGCGGCCTCGGCACCCTTCTTTTTGATGATGTTGTTGATTTCGCCTTCGGCTTTTTGTACCGCCTCCTCAATCTTGGCCGGCTGAATGCGGCCGTCGAGAATAAGATTCTCGAGCGCAATGCGCGCTATCTGACGACGGATAGGGTCGTACGAAGAAAGGGTGAGCGTGCCCGGCGTGTCGTCGATGATGACATCAACGCCGGTCGAGCGCTCGAATTGTCGGATGTTGCGGCCTTCTTTGCCGATGATTTTCCCTTTGATTTCGTCATTCGGGAGTGAAACGGTCGTCGCCAAGACATCGGATACGACGGAGTTGCCGAGGCGGTGCACGGAAGTCGTGAGGATTTCGCGCGCGCGCTGTTCGAGCTTCTCGTTGCCGGAGATTTCGAGCTTGCGCATCCGGCCTTCGATGTCGGATTCGTTCTGTTTTTCTACCGCACGGATGAGTTCATGCTTCGCTTCGTCGGCGGTGAGGCCGGCGACCTTCTCGAGCTTCTCCTGTTGTGCGGCGATGACCTTCTGCGCCTCTTCGCGGGCACTCTGAAGGTCTTCGTTCTTTTTTGCGATTGTTTCCTGCTCGGAATCAAGGTTCGTCTGGCGCTTGTCGAGAAGCTCTTCCTTTCGCACGAGGCGCTCTTCGGTCGATTTCAGCTCACGAGTGCGCTCGGTGAGCTCTCCGGCGATAGTATCCGCCCGCTCACGGCCTTTCTTCTCGGCGTCCTCGATTATTTTCTTTGCGCGCTCTTCGGCATCGAGCTGCATCTGCCTGATTTCGAGTTCCATCGAGCCGCGTTTGCCCATCGAGATGAGCACACGGAGGTAGTAGCCGATTGCAATGCCGATGACTCCTGCGAGTCCGAGGAGTGCTAGGGCGAGTTTTAATGAAGTCATACGCGTCTATATCAGACGCGTACCTGTTACGTTACGAGCGGAAAAGATGCGAGAATGGCTGTGTTGAGCTAACTCTGACAAGTTCCTGACGCATATACAGATACGCGAATGAAGAATTGAATTGCATATTATTAAGGTGTAACCGCACTATACCAGCTCTTCGTGAGCTGACAAGGCGGCTTGACCCATCTTTCGCAGGCCGTATCATTCAGTGAGTGAGGTTTGGCAGGAAAGTCGGAAGGGACACCGCCATGAACAGAGATTTGGACGCCGCCGCGTGGGAAGTCGTTTTATTTAATGCGCTCATCGTCATGTTCGGCAGCTTTATGGTCAGCGCCGGCATGTTGATTAACGAAGCAGCAGCGCTCGTGCTCTCTCCGTACACCTTGGTGAAGGCGGGCTACGTGCTGCTAATCGTCGCCGGTGCGTTCGCACTATTTCACCGGAACGTTGCGCGGGATAGCGAGCGCGTAAAATGGTACGCCGCGATTGTATGCGAGTGGGCCGGTTCGCTGTGTGTCGCTTCCGCGGCCATTTCGATGCCGCAGAAGATGAGCACCGTTCTCTACGTGCTCATGGGCATCGTGCTGCTGGTCGGGGCGACGTGTCTTCGTGCAAGTAGGCCCCGCGACATGATGTGGCAGGCCATCATCAGAACGCGCACGTTCGGCGAGATGGCCAACCGCACCGAGACCCAACTCAAGCTGCCGCTCTAAGCGACCACATTCGATAAAGTCCCTCGCCTGTGTAGGCGGGGGCATTCTCTTTTGGATGCAGGAGTTTTGAATCGTTTAGACGAGCACCTTGTCGATGATGCCGTATTTTACGGACTCGTCGGCGGTCATGAAGAAGTCGCGGTCCACGTCGTCGGCGATTTTCTCCACCTTTTGCCCCGTATTCTTGGCCAAAATCTTGTTGAGCCGCTCGCGGATTTTGAGAATCTGCTTGGCGGTGATTTCGATATCCGATGCCATACCTTCGGCGCCGCCCGAGGGCTGGTGAATCATGACTTCGGCGTTGGGGAGCGCAAATCGCTTGCCCTTTTCTCCCGCCGAGAGCAGGAGCGCGCCCATCGAGGCGGCCATACCCACGCACACGGTCGAGACCGCCGGCTGAATGTGATTCATCGTGTCGAGAATCGCGAGACCCGCCGATACGTGTCCGCCGGGAGAGTTGATGTAGAAGGAAATATCTTTTTTGGGGTCTTCGGAAGCGAGAAAGAGGAGCTGTGCCACTACGAGGTTTGCGGTGTCGCTATCTACCGGACCGCCGAGGAAGATAATGCGCTCTTTGAGCAGGCGTGAGTAAATGTCATATGCGCGCTCGCCCATCGAGGTTTTCTCGATGACCATCGGTACGAGCATCTGAGCACGGGGCCCTGTGTCTGTTTTCATAGGGGGAGTGTACCCCAGTAGCAAATATTTTCAAAATTGCTACGGGGCGAGTAGAAAAAAGGCGCGCGTAGCAAATGAAAAGAAAAGGCGGCCGCGCTCAATCGCGCGGCCGCAAGGATCTTGGGTACCACCCATTTTTTGAACTGGATTAGTTCTGACTTCGGAGCGCTATACGACGAGCGCGCCGCCGCAGATAGGCCGCGTGCATCCACGTGCCGATGCGAATCACTTTCCGCACCGGCCATGTAAGCCGCAAGACTATCCGGTACGCCACTTCGAGCAGGCTCATGAGCGCGAATGCCACGATGCCTGCAAGAAAGGCGACGCCTGCCCACGCGGGCAAGCCGACTTGCTGCGCTACCCAACCCGCCGCGCTAATCATGAGCGACGGATTGTACGCGACGATTGCCGCGACCGAGACGGCCCCGACGACGGCAACGGACTTGATTACCGTGCGCGCAGTCGAGAATGCGCCGCTCGTTTTCGCGAGCATCGTGGCCTTGCCGGCAACTTTCGCTCCCTGCAAGACCTTCGCCACTGAAGCGGCTCCGCCGACGATGACGGAGACGTCGAGTACGGCGTGTGCGACATGCTTCCACGTAACCTTTTCCCCGCGGATCATCCGCGCTTCGAGGTTCGTGATGCCGCCCGTAAACAGTTCGGTCGCCGCCGAGATTAAGCGCTTGACGTGCTTGCGCTTGACCTCGTCGAGGAACTCAAACTCGGCGAGCAGATTGTGCCCGCGTCGCTTGAGCTCCTGTATGGCGATGAACCCGTGCTCGTCCGGCGTAAGTTTGACCGGAGGCACGTCGAGCGGCTCCCCGCTGCGGAATCGCTCCCACAGCTGGTGCATTCGCGCACGGAAGCGGAATTCTCGCGATTCCCGCTCGCGGAAGTACTGGATTGTCGCCAGCGCCTCCGCACCGTACTTATCGACGACGAGTCGGAAGTCTTCCAACTCGCCGTACGTCGCAAAGAGCGTGCCTGCGACCTCGCGGTTCTCCCGCGCGGCGAGGTAGCTCTTCAGCCCGAAGGTGGAGCAGATAGAGATGAGCCCCACATCCTCGGATTTGAGCGACGCATACGAGAGAGGGCACTTCTCGCCCATCTCGTACTTCAGTGCGACGCGAGTCGCCGCGCTGCCGAAGTCATGTTCGCCGAGATGCGACCACAAAGCGGTCACAAGCGCGACGATTATTAAGGTACCCGTTACTATCCTGAGCATTCAAGCTCCTTTCGTTGGACGTAACCTACGAATTATACCAAATATTGGGCGAAAGTCAAGGTTTTCTCTTGACACTTTTCCGGGCGGGAGCATGCTTCAGGTAGCTAGGGGCCACAAGGAGTTTGTCCCGATGAAAAACGCGGTAGCACGTCTGGCGGCGGTCCTCGCGAACGCGAGCAAGCCGCTGAATATCACGTCGAAGCGCAACATCGAATTGTTGACCAAGGCAGTGGATGCCGGCGTTTGCAAATTCACGCGCGAAGTCACCCGCCATTCAGTAATCGACCCGGCGTGGAAGGTCAAATTCGGCGTCGAGCTGACGAATGACGGAAAGAGAATCGCGGTCGCATAGCGGCGTGCTGACGGAGAAGTCGGCGGGCACCAGCTCGCCGATTTTTAATGGTATGGCGCATAAATGGCGCGGCTTTCAAAATACGGCATAATGCGAGAATGGCCGTAAGTTGGAGCAACATTCAGACAGAAGTCGAAAAAGCAGTTCTCAAGTACTTGGACGCGAAAGACGAGGACAGGGACGCGAAATCGTTCTGGAAAGACGTCATGACCTGTTACGGCGTCGAAGCCCGCTCCGTCGGCGCGTTCGAAGAGCGCGTCAAGGTATATGGCAGGTCGGGTGTCGCGAAAATTGACTACTTCGCGCCGCGCAAATTTCTCATCGAACACAAGTCGCGCGGCAAAGACCTCGACGACGCGTATCGGCAGGCGCTCGATTATTTCGACGCACTTTCTGACGACATAAAACCGCAGTACATCATCGTTTCCGATTTTGCCCGAATCCGCGTGTACGATTTGCTCGCCAAAGGCGAGGAGAAAATGACGGAGTTTGCACTCGAAGACTTCCCACAGCGCATCCGTTCACTCGCATTTTTTGCAGAGGAAGAAGTGCGCGAGTACAAACCAGAGGAACATATCGATGTTCGCGCAGTGCGTGTTATTGGCAAATTGCACGATGCGCTCAAAGTGTCCAACTACAAGCCGGAGCACTTGCCTCGGCTCCTTACGCGGCTCGTGTTTTGTTTTTTCGCCGATGACATCGGCATCTTCGAGAAAAACGCAATGCGTCGATACTTGGAAGAGCATACAAAATCCGATGGCGGGGATATCGGCAACAAGCTAAGCAATATTTTCGACGTGCTCGACACTCCCGACGGGACGGCGGGAAGCGAGAACGTGCGGCAGGCAGGCATGGACGACACACTCAAAAGTTTGCCATGGGTCAACGGCGGCATGTTCGCGGGCCACATCGACGTCGTGTTCGGCACCAAAGAAATACGTGACATGCTTTTGAAATGCATGGAGTTCGATTGGGCGTATGTGTCACCGGCGATATTCGGCTCGATGTTCCAGTCGGTCATGAATGAAAAAGAACGGCACGATCTCGGCGCGCACTACACGTCGGAGACCAACATTCTTAAAGTTATCAACGGGCTTTTTCTCGAAGAACTTAAAGCGGAGCTCGAAGTGGCGGCCACCAACAAAGAACGACTCAATGCGCTGTGGGACAAAATCGCCGCAATCACTCTGCTCGACCCTGCGTGCGGGTGCGGGAACTTCCTCGTGGTCGCATATCGTGAGCTTCGCGCGATAGAAAATGAAATCATCCGACGCATTCACGGCAGGGAAGACAAACGCAGCGCGGCGCATGCGGCAAGCCACGGCAGGCTTGATTTGGGCGACGTAAAGCTTGAGACGATTTCCAGACTTTCGGTCGAACGGATGTATGGAATAGAAATCGATTCGTTCCCCGCCGAAATAGCCAAGCTTTCATTGTGGCTCATAGATCACAAGATGAACATGGAACTCGGCAAAATATTCGGCAAACCATTCAAGAAGTTGCCTCTCACCGAAGCGCCGCACATCGTGCAGGGCAACGCGCTCCGACTTGATTGGGAGTCGGTCGTCCCGAAAAATAAACTCACCCACATTCTCGGCAACCCACCATTTCTTGGCCACCACCTTCAATCACACGAACAAAAGGAGGAGTTAGAAAATACACTTCATAACTTACCCTCGGTTGGGGTGATGGACTATGTCTCAGCGTGGTACGTAAAAGCAGCTGAGTATATTCAGGGAACACAGATTCGATGTGCCTTTGTTTCAACCAATTCAATTTCTCAAGGCGAGCAGGTGGGAATTCTATGGGGAGATTTACTTTTTCCACTCGGCATGAAAATTCAGTTTGCACATCGTACGTTCAGGTGGAGCAATGAAGCGACCGGGAAAGCAGCTGTATATTGCGTCATTATCGGATTCGGTTTGGAATCCAAGAAACGGCCAGTCCTATATGAATATGCCGACATTCGTGGCGATGCTAGAGAAGTATTCGCAAAAAATATTAACCCATATCTTGTAGATGCGGCGGATGTCATCGTTCGTAACCGCCGTGTGCCTATGTGTGACGTTCCTGCAATGCAGTACGGAAGCAAGCCTACTGATGGCGGCAACCTCATTCTTTCGGATGAAGAAAAAGGAGATTTGTTAAGAAAAGAACCCGCGGCAGAGAAGTATGTCCGACGTTTCCTCGGTGCAGATGATTTCTTGAACAGTGAAAAAAGATGGTGTATTTGGCTAGTGGATGCAAAGCCGGATGAATTACGCCGCCTGCCGGAGATTATGCGACATGTTGAACTCGTGCGCGTTTTTCGCAGTATAAGTAAAGCGGCTGCGACCCGTGACTATCCGCACCCGACTCTTTTTCGTCAAATAACCCAACCGGATAAGGATTTCATTCTTGTGCCGCGGCACTCGTCCGAGAATCGGAGGTACATTCCATTCGGACTCTTCAGTCAAGACAACATTGTTGCGGATAGTTGTATGGCAGTTGGGGGAGCCACCCTTTACCACTTTGGCGTACTTGAAAGCGAAATGCATATGTCGTGGATGAGGGCAGTATGCGGACGGCTTGAAAGCCGCTACCGATATTCCAAAGATATTGTTTACAACAACTTCCCGTGGCCGGAGACGCCGACCGAGGCACAGAAGAAAGCGGTGGCGGATGCGGCGCAGGAGGTGCTCGATGTCCGCAAAAAATATCCGACCGCAACGCTCGCCGATTTATACGACCCCAACACAATGCCCACCGACTTGCTCAAAGCGCACAAAACCCTCGATAAGGCAGTTGATGTCTGCTACGGCATCAAAGGATTTAAGGGCGAACCCGAGCGATTGGAATTTTTGTTTGAACAGTACAAGGAACTTACGATAACAAAGGTGGTATAGGGTGCACAAATACCGGGAATCCCGGTGTCTTGACAAAGTACCGGGATTCCCGGTAAGATGATGATATGAAGGTGCATCTTCCGAATAGCGCGTTTCTAGGGAACATAGATTCCTTTTTCAATTCATTGGACATGAGTGATACAAACACGTTGCAGATAAGCGCGAATAAGAAGTGGATATCTGTACATCCGCTTGTCCTTGCTATGGTCGCTGCCCTCGGGCAAACGGTACGCCCAGAAAACATCGCCTGCGAAGTCTTTGAAGCAAAATCAAAACATTACTTTGAGCGAATGGGGCTCTTCCGTTTTCTTGGTGTGAGATCAGGTATTGATGTTGTCGAGCACGAATCAGCCGGACGATTCGTGCCACTTACGCAGATACAGAGTCAAGAAGCCCTCTCGAAGTTCGTCACTGATATGATTCCACTGCTCCACCTCTCTCCGGCGCACGCGGAGCCGATACGTTACATTGTCACCGAACTTGTGCGCAACGTTATCGAGCATGCGGAATCTCCGCACGGAGCATTCGTGGCGGCGCAATACTATGAAAAAAGCAATTCAATCCGGATAGGTATCGCAGATGTGGGTGTCGGCATCAAGAAGACTATTGGTAGGTCGCACCGCGTTTCTGGAGATTTATCCGCGATAGGCTTAGCGCTTACGCCCGGCATTACGGGCACTACGGCGCGAGAAGGTGGGACAGAGCAAAATGCTGGGGCAGGACTTTTCTTCATAAAATCTATCGCATCAATCAACGGCGATTTCTTTGCAATTTATAGCGGAAGTGCCTTATACAAGCTCCTCAGACAACACGCTACCAAAAGACATATCTTGCACGCGGATCCATTCAGAGACCGACACTCCGCACGAGAAAATCTGCCGCAGTGGACAGGTACTGCTGTCGGAATAGATATGATGCTTGATGAAACTGAGAAATTCAGTGCGTTACTTGAACATATTCGGGGGACGTACGCGCGAGCCGTCAGAGAACGAAGAAAAGAACGCTATAAGAAACCTCGATTCGTATGATAACGATTACATTGCACAAGGTTGTCGGAGATTTTGCGGAGAACAAAGACGTTGCCCGCGATATCCGGGAGAAAGAGATATTGCCAGCTCTAGAAAAGGGGGACGAGGTCGTCGTTGATTTTGAGGGCATTACTGGGGCGACACAATCCTTCGTACACGCGCTGATTAGCGAAGCCATCAGGCGCTACGGTGGCGATGCTCTCGATAGGATTTCTTTCAAGAATTGTAACGAGACGGTACAGAAGATTATCACCATAGTGACGGAATACATGCAGGAGTCAGGATAGGTCACCAATCTTGGCGCAAGTGTTCCCATAAACGAAAAACACGCCGGTCTTCTTTCGTCCGTGCGCGTTTCGGTACCCAATAGCCATAAGAATTACGACGTCGTTTAGCCCGCGTTCCCTGATTGTGTCGTTTGTAATGCATTTCGCCGAGTGTCCGCTGTGGCACGGCTGCTGGCGAGGCTAGCCGATTTAGACGCTCTTATAGCGTAGCACAAAAAGTCTCGCGAGAAAGAGTTTCCCACTTCCGAATTAGTGGTCGTGACTTGTGTGGCCGACCGGTTCGGGGTTGCCCTCGAGGAAGCGCAGAACCATTTCATTTTTCATGCCGTGCGAGATGTGAGCGCGCAGTACGTCGTCGGAAGCGTCTTTGTAATGCTCTTTGGCGTGCGAGAGTTCGTGGTCGAGCGCGGCGGCGTCGGGCTCGATCATTTCTTTGCGGGCGATTTCTGCGAGAATGAGACGGACCTTTGCCCGCTTGTCGGCGGCATCCTTCCAGCTCGTGCGCAATTCTTCCCGCGTCTTTTTTATTTCCGCCAAATACGATTCAAATGTCTGATGTATCTGGGCGAGGTCGCCTTTGACGCGCTCCTCCATGTCGTCGAGCTCGTATTCGCGCAGGGTAGCGGGATAAGAAATCTTGGAATCTTTCACCAGCTCGTCGAGTATCGCGGCGCGGCGTTTCTCCTGCGCACGCAGTTCTTTTTCATTCTGGATATTTTTTCGCAATGCTTCGGAGAATGCGGTAGCGTCGGGGTAGCCGAGCGATTGCACGAACCCGTCGTCGAGAACAGGCAGGTCTTTTTCATCCGTGGCCCGTGATTCCTCGGCCGCTTTTTGCGGTTCTGTGCCCGCCTCTATTTTGTCGATGCGGTGGCGTTCGCGGCGCAGGTGCGTCATCGCCTGTGAGTGTTCTTCATCGGTGACGCCCGTGTCTTCTTTCACGGCTTGATGCTTGGTTGAAATGGCTTTGTAGTCGGGGAGTACTATCTCCGGTGCGAGGGCGGCACGGGCCGTGAATGAGAGCGGTTTGCCCGCAACCGGTTCGTCGGTGGTCACACGCGGCGTCTCGACGATGAGCAATTTTTGCGCGGCAAAAATCTCCGGCAATTCGCTCTGTATCGCGCGCTCGGCGGCGGCGCGCAAGAGCGCGGGCTCGCCGTACACTCGGAGCACCGCGTCCTCCGGCGCTTTGCCAGGACGGAAACCGTCGAGCTTGGCAGTCTTCTGAATTTCCTTGAGCGCTTCCGCGCGATAGGTGTCCATCGCGGCGGCGGGAATTTCGGCCCTTACTTCGGCCTCCCATGCCGTCTCATCGCGCGAGACTTTTATATTAGTTGCGTGTGACATCGCAGGAGTGTAGCAGAAAAAAATTGCAGCTCAAGGTTTGAGCTCTCAAATTCATGCGACGCATCTTATTGCTGACTTGTCGCTGGGTCTCCGGGGATGAGTGGTAGCTGCTGATCTTGGTTCTTAGAATTGAGGTATGCGCCCCAGAAGTAGAGTGCGCCGAAGAGCATCAGAATGACGATGATGACGATTCCCGCAGTGGCTCCCACGCCGCCTTTTTTCTTGGGCATGGTCGTTACGGGCGGGGCAGGGTTTTGCGGTGGGGTGGGGTATACGGGTGGCATAGATGCATTGTAGCATCCGCCTGTTTCCGTTAATCAGACAGAACAGGGGATTTTGTCTCTCGGGCGGCGTGCCATATACTTGGTTCTCATGGATGCCATAAAAGTATTCGGGCACAAATCGCCCGACACCGACACAACCTGCTCGGCAATTATCTGGGCGTGGTATCTCAATGCGACGGGGCAGGGGGCCAAGCCCTACATGTTGGGGGAGCCGAACAACGAGACCGCATATGTGCTCAAGCGCTGGAACACCCCGCAGCCGGACCTTCTTCCCGCGCTCACGGGAAAAGATTCCGTTGTCATCGTGGATACGAACAATCCGCAGGAGTTGCCGGAAAATATTTCAGATGTAAATATTGTCGCAATAATCGACCACCACAAGTTGAGTGGTCTCGCGACTAAGTCGCCGCTCACGATGCATCTGCGGCCAGTCGCATGCACCGCAACCGTTATGTACGACCTGATGGGGGAAAAAGCAAAAGACATGCCGGAAAACATCGCGGGCATTGTGCTTAGCTGCATACTTTCCGACACGCTTGAGTTCCGCTCACCGACGACGACGCCGCGTGACCAAGAAGTCGCCGAGAAAATCGCGGCTCAGTACGAAATCGATGCCCACGCGCTTGCCGAGGAAATGTTTGCCGCGAAATCCGACGTCTCGAAATACAGCGAGGCCGAGCTCCTCACGCTCGACGCGAAGAAATTCGAAGTCGCGGGCAAAAACCTCCTCGTCTCGTCGCTCGAAACCACGTCGCCCGCGGGTGTGCTCGCGCGCAAAGCGGGCTTCGTGGCCGCCATCAAAGATATTGCCGCCAAGGAGGGTGTGGACGACGTACTCTTTTTTATCGTCGACATACTCAAGGAGGAAGCGACTGTGCTTTTGCACAATGATTTTGTTAAGAAAATGATACACACCTCTTTCGGCGCCGACGTAAGCGGTGACACAGCAGTTTTGCCCGGCGTCGTCTCGCGCAAGAAGCAGATTTTGCCGGTTCTCAAAGTATAAAGAGAAAGGCCACGCACTGCGTGGCCTTTCGAAGAGTCGCCGCAGGAGTTATTCGGCGTCTTTTTCTTTTGATTCGTCGGTTGATTCCTGTTGTTCTTCCACTTTCTCCGATGCTACATCGCGGTCTTGGGCGACGGGGTCGATACCTTTCTCGCCCGTGTCGGCGGCCTCATCGTCGGCGCCCATTTCTTTCTTTGTTTCCTCAAACGCGCTTTCTTTTTCGGTGATGTCTTCCACGTCGGTCGGCTGTACGGCGGGCTTCGCTTCGCCCGTCTCCACCGCGAGCGCTTCGCCGCCCGTGCTGCGGATATCAATCTTCCATCCCGTGAGACGCGCGGCCAAGCGGACGTTCTGGCCGCCGCGGCCGATTGCGAGCGACTGCTGGTCTTCGGCGACCTGCACAACGGCGCGGTTCTCGGATTCGAAGAGTTCGATGCCGATGACCTGCGCGGGCTTGAGCGCCTCCTTCACATAGTCGCCGGTATTTTCGGACCACTCGACGACGTCTATCTTCTCACCGCCGAGCTCCGATGTGACGACTGCGACGCGTACGCCGCGCTGGCCGACCAGTGCGCCGACAGGGTCGACGTGGCCGTCATTTGAAAATACGGCAATCTTGGCGCGGCTACCCGGCTCGCGGACGATGCCTTTGACTTCGACAACGCCCGAGGCCATTTCCGGCACTTCGGTCTCGAACAATTTCGTGAGGAAGCGCGGGTGCGAGCGCGAGAGACGGATGAATGTACCGCGTACGCCTTCGTCAACACGCAGTAAGAGTGCGCGCACGCGCTCGCCCTGTCGGTAGCGTTCGCCGGGGATTTGTTCGTCGTAGGGGAGTATCGCGGTCGCGCGGCCGAGGTCGACAAACAGGTTGCCGCGCTCGAAGCGCTGGACGTGGCCGGTGACGATTTCGCCTTCGCGCGCGCCGTATTCGGTGATGATGCTCGCGCGCTCCGCTTCGCGGACCTTCTGCATGATGACCTGCTTCGCGGCTTGTGCGGCGATGCGGCCGAAATCCTCTTTGGCTTCTAGCGGGAACGAGACCTCCTCGTCGAGTACCGCGTCTTTTTTGATGCGGCGCGCGTCTTCTATCATTATGTGCTGTTCCGGATTGAAGCGGCTGCGTTCGTCGCTTTCACCGGCCGATTCCTCGTCTTCGCCGCGTACGAGCGTGGAATCAACAACGATTTTTGCCTGTCGGAATTCCATGTCGCCGGTCTCGGGATTGAATGTCGCACGAATAATCTGCCCGCGTTTGCCGTATTCGCGGCGGTACGCCGCGGCGAGTGCTGTCGCGAGCGCATCGACGACCGACTCGCGCGAAATACCGCGCTCGGTCTGCAGCTCGTCGAGAGCCGAGTTCAATGATTTGAGGTCGAATAGGGCCATAAAGATAGGGACTAGGTGTTAGGGAATAGGGATTAGTAAAGCCTTTTAAAAAAAGCGTCCGCCAACGGCGGAACTTATGTGCGCAGTATATCTATCGTAAGTGGTTTGTCAAACAAAAGCAAAACCCCCTCGTCGCCGAGGGGGCAGTACCGGTGCTACTGCGAGCACACGGCCTTCTACGGAACAGGGGATCTGCAAGTCCAATGACTGCGATCGACACCTATTCCTGGAATTTTGGTATGAACCCGCCGAATCTATCGGGGGTGGGGTTGGTAGACGCAGCGGGTTCAATACCCGTCGTCTGCCTTTACGGTGTCGGAGCGTTAGTGAACGGCTGCCGACTCCGCTTCGGGACGCTGGTCCCGATCAGGACGCTGGTCCCGATTTCTTCCATCAGAGGCGGCGGCAGGTGCCGACTTCTGACGGTCTTCCCGTCTGGGCCGCGGAGGCGTATCGGTCATCACGGGTGACGCCGAAGTCGGCTCGACTTTCCAGTACTTCCGCCCGCGCCGCTTCGTCTTCCAAGACGAAGTCACGACGTGCGGTTGCTCGGCGATTCTCCGGGCACCGTCCGCAATTTCGCGGCGGGTAAACCCCTCGAATCCTTGAGCCGGCAACTTGCCGTCTTTGTAGGGAGTGCGGGGAACTTCAGTTTCGCCGGACGAGTGGATGACGGAAACCGCCTTCGTATCGCCGTTGAAACTGACGCCCTTCGTCCCTGCATTCTTCATCTTGTGGGCCAAGTGTCTCTCGGCCAGTCGCGCGCGCCGGTGGCGAATGATTGCCACTGCGAGGACGATGCCGAGTAGAATACCCAGCCCCAGAATCCATGTCTCCTGCGAGACCGGGACCTGTGGAATGTTTATCGCGGGCAAGTGGATGCCCGTAGTGTCGAAGAACGTTTTCATTGCTTCTCCTAAATCCTCCCCCGCCGGCTTTGTATCACAACTCGTGCCGTATGTCAAGCGCCCGCGGAGGCACGTTCATAGCGCAAACGCTTGCTCGCGTGTAGCAATGCTATAATTGTGTTTCTAGAACCTAACACCTAGTCCCTAGTCCCTAGTCCCTAGTCCCTATCCATATGTACATTTCGGACACACATCTGAAGTCATTTCTCGCCGATGCGGGGCTGGTCTCGCAGAAGGATTTTGATTCTGCGGAAAAAGAGGCCAAGGAGAGTGGCCGTCCGGTCGGCGAAATTCTTACATCCAAAAACGCGATAGGCGAAGACGAATTGCGCCGTACGTACGCGTACATCCTCGGTATCCCGTTCGTCTCACTGATGGGGACAACGATTAAGTACGAAACCCTCTCGCTCATTCCCGAACCGGTCGCTCGGCGCAACAATATCATCGCGTACAACCATCGCGGCGACGAACTCGAAGTGGCGATGCTTGACACCGACGACCTCGCGGCAATTGATTTCATCAAGAAAAAGACGCGTCTCAAGGTGCTCGCGCGCCTCACCGATGCGGCCTCGGTAAAAACAGCGCTCAAGCAGTATCAGCAGGGACTCAAAGACAATCTCGGCGACGTGATACAGCGTGAGACGGCGGCGCTCGAGAAGATTGCCGGCGGCGACAAAGAAGAAGACATCCGCCAACTCGCCGAGGGAGTGCCGGCGGTGCGAATTGTCGACACGCTCCTGCGTCACGCCAATGCGCAAGGCGCATCCGACATCCACATCGAGCCGCTCGAAGA
The DNA here is from genome assembly GCA_001781335.1 of Candidatus Kaiserbacteria bacterium RIFCSPHIGHO2_02_FULL_55_25. Taxonomy (GTDB): domain Bacteria; phylum Patescibacteriota; class Minisyncoccia; order Phycocordibacterales; family UBA2100; genus UBA10103. Next base: position 32,726 of record MFLL01000015.1, read on the forward strand.
CTCGCTCATCATCCGCTACCGCATCGACGGCATTTTGCACGACGCGATGGAACTGCCCAAGCATGCGGCCCCCGCTATCACGGCGCGCATCAAGGTGCTCGCCAACATGCGTCTCGACGAACACCGTCTGCCGCAAGACGGACGCTTCGGCACCGAATCCGGCGGCGAGCGCGTCTCGCTCCGCGTCTCCGTGTTGCCGACGTACTACGGTGAAAAAATCGTCATGCGACTTTTGCGCGACTCGGTGTCCGGATTTACGCTCGAGAGTATCGGCTTCCACGGTATCGCGCTCGACCGAATGCACGATGCGATGAAGAAGACGACCGGCATGGTGCTCTCCTGCGGTCCCACCGGCGCCGGAAAATCCACCACGCTCTACACGCTCCTCGATATCGTAAACACGCCCGACGTGAACATCTCAACTATTGAAGACCCGATTGAATACCAGATGCAGCGCGTCAATCAGACGCAGGTGCGGCCGGAGATAGGGTTCACGTTTGCCAACGGTCTGCGGAGCCTCGTGCGTCAGGACCCGGACATCGTCATGGTCGGCGAAATCCGCGACAAAGAGACCGCCAATCTCGCCATCAACGCCGCACTCACCGGTCACCTGGTACTTTCCACGTTGCATACCAATTCCGCTGCAGGTGCGGTGGCGCGACTCATCGACATGGGTGTCGAGCCGTTCCTCCTCGTCTCCACGCTTCGCGTCATCGTAGGTCAACGCCTCGTACGCCGGCTGTGTGCGGACCGCGAACCGTACGAACTTTCGCGCGACGAGCAGGCGCAGCTCGACAAGGTGGTGGATGCGGGCGCGGTCCTCAAAGGTCTCAAAGACGAAAAGGCTGTCGCAAAAGATGCGACATGGAAAAATATTCCGTTCTACAAACCGAAAGAAGGCGGGCAAAGCCCAAGCGGGTATTCGGGCCGCATCGGCATCTATGAAGTGCTGCCGGTGACATCGACGATAAAGGAGCTAGTGATAGGTAACGCGACGGGGGATGCCATCGAAGCGCAGGCGCGCAAAGAGGGGATGCTCACCATGAGCGAGGACGGTATATTCAGAGCAGCCCAAGGAACAACGACGATTGAAGAAGTTCTCCGCGTCATCACCGAATAGCGCTCTCCACAGGGGCGATATCCACCGGAGCGGATTGACATGTCCGTGCAAAATTCCGATACTTAAGAAAAAATATGAAGTATTGGAACAAGGCTCGGATATCGCGGCAAAAAGAGCGGCGTGAGAAGCGGGAGGCACGGGCGTTGCAAGGTTATCTCGCCACCGAAGAGCGCAAGCGCACCTATACAAAAGGGGACGCGCGCAAGAACGCTCGTCTCATGCTCGAGGCGCTCGGGTCTTCGCTTCACCGGCGTATGCTGACGCGTTTGCAGTCAGGCGGTGCAATGTCGGTGTCGCATCTCGCCCGCCCATTCCGCATCATGCTTCCAGACGCACTTCGCCACGTGCATATTTTGGAGCGAGCGGGACTTATCATTACCGAAAAGCGTGGTCGCATCCGTTTCTGTATTTACAACCCGCAAGCGCCACGAGAACTTTCCGGCTGGCTCACGACGCACCGGCCGTTCGACCTTGATTGAACACAACGGTAGTCGGAATTCCACATTCCAATACTTAATAAAGATTCTTAAGTATTAGAATGTGGTGCAAGGAATGTTTGAGTAAGTACGGAATAAAGAAGAAAGCCGGCATGGAATCCGGCTTTCGTTTCGGTGTGTTCGGCGTCGTCGAGCTCAGGTCTCGGGCACGGGAACAGTCTTTTTCCACATCGCCGGCGCCCGCTCGAATTCGAGCAACGTGACGGGGATATCGTTGCTGGTGCCGGGCGATTGCTTCCCTATTCGAAGCGTTGAACCGTTCGGGAGGCGGTGCTTCGAGCCAACAGGTCCCATGATCTCCCATGTAGACGCGAAAAGTCCGAAGAGCCGACTGACGCGGATCTGCACCCGCGTTGCCTCACCGGTCTTCGCGACATGAAAACGGACGCCGCCGAACCATGCCGAAAAGAACGATATCGTCGACAAGCTGGACGCGGCGACCGAATAGCCGAGCCCTGCCTGGAAAGAACAAGCAATCGGTTTCATGACACCTCATCCTTCCATGTGAAGTTTCAATTCTGAGAGCATACGCTACTCCCCATTTCTAGTCAAAAAGATCCCTAAAGATGGACAATCCGTTCTATAATTCAAGTAATGAAGTTCGTATACACCGCCGAAAAAAGCGATGGCGAAGTCTACAAAGGAATCGCGGAAGCCGCGGACCGCTTCGAGCTCTACGGCGTCGTGCGCCGCGAGGGCGGGAGAATAATTTCTGTTGGAGAAGACACGAGGAGCAGTTGGCTCAGTATCGGCTATTGGAACGCCAAACTCACGTCGGTAAAAGAGATGGACAAAATACTCATGGCGCGCAATCTCGGCGCCATGCTCGGGGCGGGATTGAGCCTTGCCCGCGCGCTCGCAGTACTCGAGCGGCAGACCAAGAACCTGCGTCTGTGTGCCGCCATCTCACAGGTCGCAAGCGACGTGCGGCGGGGCGAGACCCTGCATGCGTCACTCGCAAAATTCCCGCGTGTCTTTTCAAATCTGTTTATCGCCATGGTGCGCTCCGGCGAGGAGAGCGGCACGTTGCCGGATGCGCTCAAGGTGACCTCGGACCAGATGGAGCGCATGTATGACCTCAAGAAGAAGATACGCGGCGCGATGATATACCCGAGCATTATTCTCGTCGCAATCATCGGTATCGGTATTCTCATGATGATATACGTGGTACCGACGCTTGCGCAGACGTTTGCCGAAATGAATGCGAAGTTGCCGACTTCCACGCTCGTCGTCATCGGTATCAGCAATTTCCTCGTGCAATACACCACGCTCGCCATCGGACTCATTTTCGGCGTAATCGCTTTCTTCTACGTGGGCGTACGCACGCGGATGGGAAAGCGGACGGGTGATTTTATTTTTCTCCACACGCCGGTCATCGGGGAGATGGTGCGCGAAGTGAATGCCGCACGCACATCGCGCACACTCGCATCGCTCATCGCCTCGGGCGTGGACGTGATGACCGCGCTCGATATCGTCCGAGAGGTCGTGCAGAACACATATTTTCAGGAGGTTCTGGAGTCGGCAAAAACGGCCGTAGGACAGGGTGAGCCGCTCTCCGCCGCGTTCGTCAGACGTGAAGACCTGTATCCGCCCTTCGTCGGCGAGATGATGGCGGTCGGTGAAGAGACGGGTCAGACGTCGGAGATGTTGAAACGTCTCGCCGTGTATTACGAAGAGGAGGTGGACCGCAAAACAAAAGACATGTCGACGATTATCGAGCCGTTTCTCATGGTCATCATCGGCGGAGCGGTCGGATTTTTTGCGGTTTCGATGATAACTCCCATCTACTCTCTTTCGCAGACAATCAATTAGTGCGTAGAACGTAGTTCGTAGTACGTAGATATCATGACAACTCTCCTGGATTCACTACGTACTACGTTCTACTGGCTACAAACTGTGCGCCGCGGTTCCCGTGGCGTCACGCTCATAGACACACTGGTCGCCACTTCGCTCATGGTGCTCATATTTATGGGCATCTTCGGCGCGTTCCAGCTTTCGGTGGATGTCGTAACCAACAACAAGGCGCGGGCCGGCGCCGTCGCATTGGCTGACGAGCGCATGGAATATCTCCGCTCGCTGCCGTACTCGTCCCTTGGAACCGTGGGCGGCATTCCTGCGGGCTCGCTCGCACAAACGGAATCTGTCTCGCTCAACGGCGTCAACTACACGCGCCGCACGCTTGTCGTGTATGCCGACGACCCCAAAGACGGCGCTGGCGGGAGTGATACGACGGGTATCGCGGATTACAAAGCGGTGAAAGTGAATGTTTCATGGAGCTCGCGAACGGGCCAGCGCGACTTGTATCTCGTGTCGCGTTTTGAGCCGTTGAGCGGTCTTGAGTCGGCAGTTTCCGGCGGCACACTCGTTATTAACGTGGTGAACGCAAACAGCCAGCCGGTGAGTAGCGCGCAAGTTACCGTCACGAACACGTCCGTCTCGCCGGCGGTAAATCTCACGACATACACCAACACGAGCGGCGTCGTTACCCTCGTCGGCACTCCCGCCGCGACAAACTATGCCGTCGTCGCCACAAAGGGCGGCTACTCCACAGCGCAGACGTACCCCTCGACTCCTTCGAATCCCAACCCGTCGCCCGCAAATCTTACTGTCTCCAACAACCAAACGACGTCGGCGACGTTTGCCATCGACCTGCTTTCGAGCATGACCGTCAGTACATATTCGCTCTCGACGGGAACGTGGCAGGATTCGTTCGGTGACAACAGCAAAATCGGCGAAGGAACGGATTACATGGAGGCCGCCGGCAATCAAGCACGGCTCGAAGGCAATCAGCCGTGGACGAGGCCGGGGGAACTCCGCTCCATTCCCATCACGCCGGTCGCGCTCTCGCGATGGGGAATATTCTCGTGGAACGACACCCGGCCGTCTCAGACCACCATCACCTACCACGTCTACTATCCGAGCGGTGGCTCGCTCGCACTCGTCCCCGATTCGGTGCTTGCGGGGAACAGTACCGGATATGCGACGGAAACGCAGACATCGGTAGACTTGAGTGCGATATCCGCCGCATTGTATCCGACGCTTGTGCTCGGTGCGCATCTTGTCGCCCAAGACCCGAACGCGCCCTCGCCCTCGATTCAGGATTGGAGCTTGACCTACGAGAGCGGTCAGGGGATATCCATCCCGTTCACCCTGCAGGGTGCAAAAGTCATCGGCAACGGTCCGCCGCTCGTCTACAAATACTCGCAAGTCATCACCACCAATCAAAGCGGCACCGCATCGTTGTCGAACATGGAATGGGATACATACACCATGTCAGTCAATTCTTCGACGGGGTACGACATCGCGTCGTCGTGCACACCACAACCGATTGTGCTCGCGCCGAACTCGACGGCGGCGACGCTCCTGTACCTCTCGCCGCACACATCCAATTCGCTTCTTGTTGATGTGAAAAATACATCCGGCGCGTACCTCCCGGGCGCTCTCGTGCGGCTCACGAAAGGCGGCTCGTACGACCGGACAATCTATGCGGATGCGTGCGGGCAGGCATTCTTCTCCTCGCTCACCAACGGTTCGTATTCGATTTCTGTTTCAGCGAGCGGGTATCAGACGTACACGTCTTCGGGAGTAAACGTGTCGGGAGCCTCGCGTCTCTCGGCCATACTCAATTGATATGAAACGGTACGCGAACAACCGAGGGGTGACATTTATCGAGACACTCGTATGGATAGTTCTTTTTACGCTGGTCATGTTGGCCATTACGCAATCGGTACTCTACTTTTACCGCACGAGCGGCTACGTAATACAAGAAGCGACTGCCGTCTCGTCCGTGCAGCGCGGCATAGATTCAATGGTTCGAATCATACGCGAGACCGCCTATTCAGACATCGGAGCGTATCCGGTCGTGAGCATGGCGACGAGCAGCTTCACGTTTTATGCAAACACCGATACCGATACGGCGGCCGAAAAGGTGCGCTACTATATTTCCGGCACAACACTCTATCTCGGCGTAGTAAACCCCTCGGGCGATCCGGCCGTATATACCGGAGCAGAAGCGGCAACAACACTTTCCGACAATATCAAGAACATCAGTCAGAACGTAAACCTCTTCACCTACTACGACCAGAACGGCGCGCAGATAAGCGATTACACCAAGGTAGGTGACGTGCGTTTCGTTACACTCAATCTCGTTGCGGATATAGACCCCAACAGAGCGCCCGCGCTCATCACACTGCGCTCCTCCGCGGCATTGAGGAATCTCATCTATTGATATGTATATCCGGACACCCTGCTCACATACACGCGGCGTCACAACACTCCTCGTTATCGGATTTATGGGCGTCTTTACGCTCATTCTCGCGACTATCACAAGCTCTGCACTTGAACAGGCACGGTACGGCCGCGCGCTTTTGGGCCGTGAACAGGCACTCCACGTAGCGGAAGCCGGACTCGAATACTACCGCTGGTTCCTCGCGCACAATCCCGGCAATCTCACCAACGGCACCGGTGGCGCCGGTCCGTACAGCTATACCGTGAGCGACCCGGAAGGCGGTACGATGGGCACCGCATCGCTCACCGTAACGGGCAACACGCAGTGCGGCGCACTGCAGTACGTTGACATTACATCGAGAGGTATCTCAAATCAGAATCCCGGTTTCCCGCGCACGATATCGGCGCGCCACATGCAGCACAACGTCGCGGAGTACGCAGCCCTCAGCAATACGAACGTGTGGTACGGTTCCTCCAGCTCGAATGTCGGCCCCTATTTCTCGAACGGCGGCATCCGCGAAGACGGCACCAATAATTCCACCGTCACGAGCGCGCTCTCGACATTTTCTTGCGACTCATCTATGGGATGTTCGCCCACGCAAACGAAAAACGGCGTGTTCGGTGCAGGTCCGGGTTCTGCACTCTGGAAGTACCCTGCGGCATCAATTGACTTTTCCGGTATGGCGACCAATTTCAGTACGTTGCGCGGATACGCGCAAGCGAGCGGGAAATATCTGCAGGACGTAACCGTCTCGGCGAACCACGATTCGATGGGGTATCGCATCGTTCTCAAGTCAGACGGTACCTATGATGTGTACAAAGTGACAGGCACAACATGGGTCTACGGATACCGTGCGAATGGCGATTGCGCCTCGGGCGGCGGGTGGTGCAGCGATTACGACATCATCAATACCGGCGGCGAGACGTATGTAGGGAATTACCCCGTCTCGTCCACGTGCGGCCTCATATATGTGGAGGGGACGCTCTGGCTTGAAGGCACGCTCAGGGGAAAGCTCACCATCGTCGCGGCCGACCCTGGCAGCTACGCGCCGGATATTTTGCTCAACGGCAACATCACGTACGCGACGACGGACGGTACCACGGGGCTTACGGCAGTCGCTGAACACTCGATACGTATCCCGCTCAAATCGCCGGATTCGATGAATATTCGCGGCATCTTCGTCGCGCAGAGCGGCTATTTCGGACGCGACTACTATCTTGCCGGATACACCTCCGGGAATGACTCATACATCGTAAGAACCTTGCTGAGCCTCATCGGCACTCTCGTTTCGTCACAGCGGCCAGTCGTGTGTTGGAGTTCGGGCGGAGGTACGTGCGATTCCGGCTACAACAACCGAAGCTACAGCTACGACCGCGTTCTCGCTTTCAGCCCGCCACCCTTTACGCCCGTCACTTCGAGCGATTACCACTACGCGCTGTGGAACGAGCAGTAGCTTGATTTTCTTGCAATTTGGGTCATAATCCGCCGCAGTATAAACCATGCTGCCAATGGGCGGCAGAAAGGCTGGAAATGAATAAAACCGTTCGCTTGGCGTGTGTCGCCCTATCGACGGTCGCGCTTCTCGGCGTGAACGTCCGAATCCAGTGGCATCCAAACGCAGATATCCCCACTGTCGGAGTGGGCTTCGCGATGAACGAGGCTAGTGCGGATATAGTTCCGCCACCGCCACCGCCACCGCCACCGCCACCGCCACCGCCACCGCCGCCTCCGCCTCCGCCGCCACCTCCTCCGCCGCCACCTCCTCCTCCGCCGCCACCTCCTCCTCCGCCGCCACCTCCGCCTCCGAAGCCGGAGCCGGTAAAGCCAAAGCAGGAGAATAGTGGCGGCAATCGGTCGAAGGTCGACGGAGCGAAGATGGCCACGGCAGCGCTCGTTTGTCTGGGCCTCAACGAAGGTCTTGACGCAGTTGCGAACCTGCCCCGCCCGACATTCGCTCGGGGCGTGTTCCGTAGCTTCACCTGCAACGGCGTTGCGGCGCTGGTCCCGGTCGGCGGTGTCGGCGGCGGACTGGTCGGCGGTGTCTTCGGCAAGGTCGGCTATGAGACGACGTTCGGTGTCGATGGGATGGTCACACACACCATCGACGACACGTGGAAATGTCAACCGAACGATTTCCGTCCTCATTGCGCGATCTGGGTGCAGGAGCACCCCGTCGAGGTGCTGAAGACCAAGAAAAAGAAGAAGAAATTTGCACGTCGCCCGAGGCATTAGGCTTCCGGCAAACGGTGCGCCCTGTAACGGAGCGCACCGATTTTCTTTTGATATACTCTCTTAATGAAATCCATCGTCGTTGCGAACTGGAAGATGAATCCTGCGACGTTTAAAGAGGCGAGAAAGTTGTTTGAGGCCACACGCAAGGCGGCCGAGTCTGCAAAAAACGTGGCCGTCATCGTCGCGCCGCCCGCGATTTTTTTGCGCGAGCTTTCGGTAGGCTACAAAGGCAAACGACTCTCGTTCGCGGCGCAAAACGCGCATTACGAAGCGGGCGGCGCCTTCACCGGCGAGATTTCGATGAGCGAAGCGCGAGATGCGAAGTGCTCGTCGGTCATTATCGGTCACGCGGAGCGACGCGGGATGGGCGAGGAGAACGATGACACGCGCCGCAAAGTCGTTGCCGCGCTCACCATAGGACTTACGCCGGTGCTCTGCGTCGGCGAACGTACGCGTTCGCAGAGCGGAGAGCATTTTGAATTCGTTCGTGAACAGCTTGTCGCTGGATTTGCGGATGTACCGCCGGCGAAAATTCCGCGCGTCATCATTGTCTACGAACCGGTGTGGGCAATCGGTGCGGAGCGTCCGATGAATGCGCGCGATATGCATGAGATGGCGATTTTCATCCGCAAAACGGTTGTTGACCGCTACGGGCAGGGCGGCATGAATCTGAAAATCCTGTACGGCGGTTCCATTGATGAAAGCAATGCGGAGGACATGATACAAAACGGTGACGTGAACGGCCTTTTGGTTGGCCGCGCATCGACCGATGCGGAGAAATTTTCCGCGCTTGTCTCTGCACTCGGCGCACTATGAAGTGCATTGACGAGGTCCCGGCCGGCGAGCTCAAGGGGAAGCGCGTGCTCGTGCGAGCGGGACTCGATGTTTCGCTCGATAAGGACGGGGAGGTCATTGATCTCTTGCGTATACAGAAGGCATGCCCCACAATCGCGTATCTCAAAGACGCGGGTGCCAAGGTAATCATCTTGTCGCACATCGGCCGTGACCCGTTGCTCACCAACGAACCGGTTGCGAGGGCCCTGAAGAAATATTTTCCCGTGGTCTATGTCGCCGACTTGCTCGGTCCCGTCGCGCGCGGCGCAGTGGAGGCCATGAAAGACGGAGAAATATTGATGTTGGAAAACCTCCGACAATATTACGACTTGGAGAAAGCGAATGATGAAGCATTTACTGACACCCTCGCGTCTTTCGGTGATATCTATGTGAACGACGCATTCTCAAACTCGCATCGCCCTCACGCGTCCATGGTAGGTATTCCCAAGTTGCTCCCATCGTACGCGGGACTTCTGTTGCGCGACGAGGTCGCACATCTCTCGGAGGCACTTGACCCCGTTCATCCGGCGCTCGCGATTATAGGCGGCGCAAAGTTTGAAACGAAAGACCCGGTCATTCGCACATTTCTTACCCGTTACGACCACGTCTGCGTTGTCGGTGCGATAGCGAATGACGTACTGCGTGTCCAAGGCCACCCCGTCGGGCGCTCGCGTATTTCCGACCATGCGCCGGAGCGGGATGTCGTCGAGAATCCGAAACTCATTAGCCCTGTGGATGTTACCGTCGAGCGTCTTGATATGCAGGCACGCGTGAAATTGCCGAAGGATGTCGAAGAAGGCGATAAAATCGTGGACATCGGGCCGGATACGGTCGCAAAACTCGCCCCGGTCATCGCCGACGCGAAATTCATCATATGGAACGGGCCTACGGGGCTCTACGAAGACGGCTACACTTCATTCACACTCGCCATTGCCGAGCTTATTACGGAGAGCAATGCAAAAAAAGTCATCGGCGGGGGAGACACCATAGCGCTGCTACAAGAGAACGGCATTGCTGAGGAAAAACTCGGCTTTCTTTCGACCGGCGGCGGCGCCATGCTTGAGTATCTCCTAAAAGGCACGTTGCCGGCGATAGACGCACTCGGCTAGGTTGCGCGGAAGCCCGCAAGGGTGTTTGCTGTATTAGGGAGGTAGTCTTCATGCATTTTTTGGACCGTTTTATTCCGGCTGCTCCTGAGTTTGAGGAACCCGAGGAGTGGCGTGAGCAGGTTCTGGCCGTCTACGGCTGCGTGATCGGGCTCTCGCTCGCCTTCGGTGTCCCGTTGCTAATCGGTCTCAACAGCTGATTGAATGCTCACGTAAAGAAACGGCGCCCGCAAGGCGCCGTCGACTTTTATAGTGCCGAACGGATCTTTTCTTTTATAGAATTTGCTTCGCCCTCCTTGTATGCTTTGTGCTGCCACTGCCCGAGACCGTCGCCTTTGTAACGTGGGATGACGTGGATGTGCGGATGGTCCACCACCTGTCCGGCATGCTCTCTGTTGTTCATCATAATGTTGACGCCGTCGGCATGCATCGCTTTCTCCAGCGCATGCGCGACTTTGCGCGCGGTCTCGGTCGTCGCCATCCAATCTTCGGGCGTGACGTCGAAAATATTGCGTGCCGTTTCCGCTTTCGGAATGACGAGTGTGTGGCCGGCACTGATGGGGTGAATGTCGAGGAACGCGAGCGTTTTGTCGTCCTCGTACACCTTGAAAGACGGCAATTCGCCGCGGATTATCTTGCAGAAGACACAGTTGTCGGCCATATGAATTTCACTATAGCGTATACTGGACTGTGATGGAAATTTCGGAACTTGTCCGCGGACTCCTTTCCCGCCGCGGGGTTACTTCAGACGAAGACATAACGGCTTTTTTGGCGCCCGATTACGAAAAGCACACGCACGCACCGCAGCTTTTGCTCGGGATGGAACGCGCAACGGCCCGCATTCTCGCGGCAATGCGGGGCAACGAGCGCATCGCCGTATATGCGGATTTTGATTGTGACGGCATTCCCGGGGCGGCGGTACTTTCCGACTTTTTCAACAAAGTAGGGTATCAGAATTTTGAAGTGTACTTGCCGCACCGCGACCGCGAGGGTTATGGTTTTCATACGGAGGCGATATCGCAGCTCGCTTCGCGCGGAGTCACACTCATTATTACGGTGGATGTCGGCACGACAGCGGTTGAGCCGGTGGCTTTTGCGAAAGAAAAAGGAATCGACGTGATAGTCACCGACCATCACGAAATCACGGGCGCACTGCCCGAGTGCATTGCGGTCCTGAATCCGAAACTGGGCACGTACCCGTTCCCGAGTCTGTGCGGCGCGGCGATGGCTTTCAAGCTCGTCCAGGCCCTCCTTCGCTCGCCGTCAGGCGAGCTTCGGCAGGGCGCAGCGACCACTGTGAGAGAGAAGTATGGCATTCCGGAAGGCTGGGAAAAATGGCTGTTGGACCTCGTCGCCATCGCGACCGTCGCCGACATGGTGCCGCTCACCGGCGAGAACCGCGTGCTTGCATACTGGGGATTGCAGGTGCTGCGAAAATCACCGCGTCAGGGGCTCGTGGCGCTTTGCAATCGTCTGCGTCTGCGCCGCGCGGAACTGACGGAAGACGACATCGGGTTTTCTATTGCTCCGCGCATCAATGCCGCCTCGCGCATGGATGAGCCCGACCTTGCTCTCCGGTTGCTCACGACGCAAGACGCTGCCGAGGCGGAACAGCTCGCGGCACATTTGGAAGAGCTCAACGCGTCACGCAAAGGCGTCGTCGGTTCCATCGTGCGCGAAGCAAAAAAGCATGCACGCGAACGTTTCGGGGCACATGAGCGCGTCGTCGTGCTCGGTAATCCGGAGTGGAAACCCGCGTTGCTTGGTCTCGCGGCAAATTCGCTCATGGAAGAACGCGGGGGAATGGTCTGTCTGTGGGGGCGCGACGCGCTCGGACGTATCAAAGGTTCGTGCCGCTCCGACGGGGCGCTTAGCGTGGTGGACGTGTTCGCGAGCGCAGGAGAGTCGTTCGTCGAATACGGCGGTCATGCACGCTCCGGCGGCTTCAGTGTGCTCGCGGAGCACGTGCATACGTTGCATGAAACCCTTGCGCGCGCATCGGCGGCCATGGGGCGCGCGGAGATTGCAGTCAGCGGCGCGCATGATGCGCTCATCACACTGCGCGAAGTGTCCTCGCCGCTTCACAAAGACATTTCCAGACTTGCGCCGTTTGGCGCGGGAAATCCGAAACCGGTGTTCCGTATCGCGCGCGCCGCCGTGGCGCAGGTAAAACGGTTCGGCAAAGAAAAGAATCATGTCGAGGTGACGTTTACGTGTGACGACACGGGCGCGTCGGCGCGCGCGTTCGATTTCTTCCGCGCGCCCGAAGATTTTACTCAAGCGCCCGTCCCGGGCGCGAGTGCAAGCGTGCTTGCGACCGTGGAGCGCGATTCGTACCGCGGCGGATTCGCCTTGCGGCTTGTGGATATATTGCCTATCTGACCGTGCTACCATTCCGGTATGAATCCAATACCTGCTGGGGCGATGCTACGGTTCGGGTGGGAGACGTTTAAAAAACGGCCGTGGTTTTTTATCGGCGTCATGGCCGTCATCTGGGTTGTCTCCGGCGTTTTCAGCCAGATGAGTTCGTATGCCAACGAAACATCTGGTGCTGCGGTCGTTTTTGCTCTCGTCGGTGTTTTTGTCGGCGTTGTGGGACAGCTACTCGTCAAAATGGGGACGATATCGTTCACACTCAAAGCGCACGACGCCCCCGAGGCCGCCCGTTTTGAGGACCTGTGGGCACCGGAGAAATTCTGGTCATACTTTCTCGCATCAATCCTCGTCGGTCTCATTGTTGTCGTCGGCATCCTCCTCCTTATCGTGCCGGGTATCATGTGGGCGCTACGGTTCATGTTCGTGCCCTACCTGATTATCGACAGGAAACTTGATGTCTCCGCCGCCATGCGTGAGAGCAGCCGTATCACTCTCGGGCACAAATGGCAGCTACTGGGCTTGGTCGTAGTGCTCGGTCTTCTGAATATTCTAGGTCTGCTTGCGCTCGTTGTGGGGCTTCTGGTGACGGTACCCGTGACAATGCTCGCGGTAGTGCACGCATACCGGACGCTTGAACATTCGGCTAGTGAAGTTGCCCTTGCACCGGCAGTGTGAGCATGCAGAAGGTTGTTATCTACACTGATGGCGGGGCAAGAAACAATCCGGGACCGGCGGGAGCAGGTGTCGCTATTTACGAAGGCGACCCTTCAACAGGCTCAGGGCGAGAACTTTCTAGCATAAAGAAATTTCTCGGAAGCCAGACCAACAATTGGGCCGAATATGAAGCGGTTGCCATCGCGCTTACGGAAGCGAAACGGCTCAGGCTTACAGAGCGCACGCTCGAAATTCGAATGGACAGCAAGCTCGTCGTCGAACAGGTCATGGGCAACTGGAAAATCAAAGAGCCGACGCTCAAACCGCAGTGCGCGAAAGTCAGAGCACTGTTGAAAGATTTCGCCGCGTACTCATTTGTCCACATTCCTCGCGAAGAAAATGCCGAAGCCGACCGTCTAGTGAACGAAGCGATAGACGAAGCAATTTGACGGATTAGGCGACTTTGCCTATTGTGCGGTACAGAAGCTTCGCTCTGCGAGGCAGGTTTCCGTGGGAGAAAACCCTTGAACATTAAAAAGAAGACTAAATCAAGTGCAGGACGCGAAACCGACCGCGTGCAGTACGAAGACATGAGGAGACAGTTCGCCGAGTTTTGCACGCGAGGGAATGCCAATGGGTGTGAGCAGCGCTATTCCAAGGGCATCAAGGACTATGATGTCGTGTGCGCGTTACCGGGCGTTCAAATGCTCGGGCTACGGTGGCAAACGCCGATTGCGCTCGTGATTGGCACTGACCTAGTGCGCTGTCACGACAATAGAGGCGTCTTACGCGAGGTCGGCGAGTTCGTAATCGTGATACAAAAAGAACCACCTACGTTTCGATTGCATAACATCACGCAGAGGATATACACGAATCACGGGTTGGTACATCATCCGCATATCAACGGCGACGGGGTGCTCTGCATCCAAGCCGGCAAGATGGAAGTACTGACTGCTATCGTCGACGGCGATATGCCGGTAGCGCTACCTATTCTGCTCGATGCTCTGTGGATGCGGGCAGAGCTGGGGACACCGTACATCAATCTTTCTTGTTGGCCGGAAGCGAGGATATGACATGGTTCACAAACTCATGCTGCCGGTGCATGTCATCGGAATCGGTGCGGGTGGCAGCCGCACGGTTCGCCATCTCGTGTCGGAGCGCACGCACATTGCCGGACCGCTTCACATTTGTGACGGAGACTCGGTCGAGGAAAAGAACTGCAAGAATCAACTCTACCAACCGTCTCACGTCGGCATGCGGAAAGTCCATGCGCTTGCGGAACAAGTGCGTGCGTGGAGCGAAGGCGATGTCGTTCCGGTGCTGCGTCCGGAATACTTTACTCCGGGGGAGCCCCTCAGTGGCGTAGTCTTCCTCTGCGTCGACAAGATGCACGTAAGAAAGGCTATTATTGACGCATCAATTCGCGGCAACAGAGCAGTGAGTCTCTTGATTGAGGCTCGCGGCGACACTGAAAACGCGCTCATGCACTTCGTCGATCCCAACGATGAGAAGCAGATGCAGCAATGGGATCGGTACTGGTATCCCGACGACGAAGCCGTCAATCAGGGTGATTGCGGCGGCGTTCCGACAGTCGGGCCGCGGGTCGCCGACATCACCGCCTATCTCGCGGTCCAAGAACTGGTCCGTCGCGTGAGTCTCTCCAGTCTTACCGTCGGCCAAGATTGCCAGTTCCGCATCAAATTGCAGACTTACGCATGGTAGTGCTGCACACACCGAGGGGCTTGACCCCTCGGCGTGTCTTCTTTATTCTGGGTGATGGGATATGCGGCTCGCGTATTCCGCAACAGGAGGAAGAGCGTCATGAAACTGGATCAGGCCATGGCCGATCTTACCGCGGGCAATGTTGTCAGGCCCGGCGAATTGGCTCAACGTCTCGGTGTGCAGGCGCCTGCCGACGCCGGCTCCGGCGTCGCTTCCAACCGCCGGACTCAGGAAAGTCCCGGTCTGTCGGCTCGCCCGTCGCTCTGGTAGCCACCTGCCCGCGAACGATCGCCCCGGTGCTGCGGCTCCGGGGCGGTTTTCTTTTGATACGATTCGCAGAATGTCGTCACGCATATTGTGGGCGATAGTCGGAGGATTTTTGGCGGGAGTTTTTGTGCGTTCGTTTATCGCACTGCCGTGGCCGTTTGCGGCCTTTTTCGTATTGCTCGCCGTTGCTTCGCTCGCGTACATATCTGTCGTCAGAGAAAAGAAATACGTGCTCATTATTGTTGCGACCGTCTGCGTTGCGTTTGCCGTCGGCGTGTTGAGAATGGAGTCGGCGGGGCAGGCGGGCGACGGAAGTCTGACTTCCGTGGTTGGCAAGAAAGTAACAATTGTCGGAACGGTTTTTGATGAGCCGGACGTGCGCGAAAACGGCATTCGTCTTTCGGTGCGAGTGACGGAGTTCGTGGTCGCGAATGCCACGACGTCCGTGAGTGCGGGCCTGCCTCGCCCGACGAGCGTACGAGTCGAGGCGGGTGTGCTTGTCCTCGCGCCACCGCATAGCGACGTCGCCTACGGCGATATAGTCCGCGCGACGGGAACGCTGCAATTGCCGGAGACATTTGATACGGGCGCGGGCCGCACGTTCAACTATCCGCAGTACCTCGCAAAAGACGGAATTTTGTACACGCTCTCGTTTGCGCAAGCGGAACGCATCGGGGAGGGCAGGAAGAATTATCTGAAAGTCGCGGCTCTGCAAACGAAACAGCTCTATTTGCATGGCTTGCAGGCGGCGTTGCCGGAACCTGAATCAGGGCTTGCCGGGGGCATTACCGTGGGAGATAAACGCGGAGTAGGGGAAGAGTATTCGGACATATTTATCGCAGTCGGGCTCATACACATCATCGTGCTTTCCGGTTACAACATAACGCTCGTGATGAATATGGTGGGGAAATTACTTTCAAGAGCACCTCGCCCGGTACAAGTAATTTCGAACGCATTCATCGTGGTGTTTATAGTGCTCATGGCGGGGGCGGCTCCGAGCGCCATGCGCGCGGGCGCCATGGCGCTTCTGCCGCTTGTCGCCCGCATGACGGGGCGCGTCTATCTGGCACTCCGCGCACTCGGCGTCGTCGCGTTTGTGATGGTGGCGTGGAATCCGTTGCTACTCGCGTATGATCCGGGGTTTCAACTGTCCGTCCTCGCGACGCTCGGGCTCGTGCTCTTTTCGCCGGTATGTGCCGGATGGCTCCATTGGGTTCCGGAGAAATTTGCTCTTCGCGAAATCGCCGCCTCGACGCTCGGTACGCAGACGATGGTATTACCGCTCCTCTTGTATCAAAACGGACTTCTTTCGCTCGTCGCACTGCCCGCAAACCTTCTCGCGCTCGTAGTAGTGCCGTGGGCGATGGGGCTTTCTGTCGTCGCGGCACTTGCAGGAATCGTTCTCGGTTCGTATGCCGTTGTAATCGCATTTCCCGCATACGTCATCCTCGCGTACATCATCGGCGTCGCGCGGTTTTTTGCCGCATTGCCGTTTGCTTCGGTATCTGTCGGCGCATTCAGCGTGTGGTGGATGTTTGCCGCATACGCGCTCCTGTTCGGCGGCCTCGTGTTACTCCAAAAAAGAAAAAGCCGGACACGGAGTCCGGCGATTTCCCAGAAAGACTAGGCCCAAGTCTTACATCATCGGCGAAGGAGACGAGGAGCGGCCGAGGTACCAGCCCATGAGGGCGGCGGGGACGATCCAGTAGATGGCCAAGACGAGCGTCGAGTAGCTCGCGAGGAACGGCCAGAAATTCGGGACGATGCCGGCCATCTGCGAGAGCGAACCGGTCTGCGTGAGCACTCCCGCAAGTCCGGAGATGAACGCGGTCGCAAGCGCGACAAGGAACCCGATGACGCCGAAGATGACGCCTGACCTCAGGTTTTTACCCGCTCCCTGCATGTACCACCATGTAAGGACGGCGACGACGACGAGCGCGAGCACCACGTAGCTGATGTACTGCGGCGTGAATACGCCGGGGGTGGCACTTGCCGGGACGAGGGCGACCAACGCCGCGACCACGGTATTGGTAAGGTAGTTACCCAAAAACGCGATTAGTATAGAACGTTCAATGTTCATAATTATTTGTAGACCGATAATCCATTAAGGATATCACGCCGCGAGGGCGTCAAACCGCTTCTCCACACTTCTTCGCTCGCTCCAGAATAGGCGTTAATGCGAGGAAGTGTGCCCTGCGAAGCCTTGGCGTAGCAGGGCCATAGACGCATTGGGGCGCGAGCTTCGAAGTGCAGGCACTTTATGTTGTTGCTTTCTCAAACCGTTGCTCGATTACACCCCAATTCAGGTTCTTGAAGAAGGCATCTACGTATTTGCCCTTGCCCGCGGCGCCATAATCCAGAATATACGTGTGTTCCCATACATCGAGCGCCAGAATGACGGGAAGTGTGACGAAATGCCCTTGATGCTGTTCGCCGGCAAAACCCATCTGGAACTGCTTGCCGGCCGGATCGTAGTAGAGAATCGCCCAGCCCGGACCACGTATGCCCGCAATCGCTTTCAGGTACTCGACGAAGTATCCGTGATATTCGGCGGAGAGAGCTTTTCCCAAACCGGATTGTTCGTCGAGTGCTTTTGACCCACCCTCAAATTGCGTGAAGTACAACTCGTGCAAACGCATCCCGTCAAACTCAAAGGATTTACGGCGGACCAATTCCCCGAGCGCAATCGCGTTCTTTTCCGTGCTCTCCTTTGCGTACTCAACCAGCTTGGCGGAAATCGCATTGAAATTCTTCACGTACCCTTCGTAGAGGCCGATGTGCTGCTTGACCGACTCATCCGAGATGCCGTCGAGTGACGGCAGAGTAAACTTTTTCGCTGTGTATTCCATATACTGACAACTACAAACTAGCAACTAATAACTATTTTGTTTGAGTATAGCACCGTCATTCATGAAGACATGGTGACGCTATAATTCGCGCATGCGAAAAAGCTCGCGACTTACCGGCGCAGCGCTCCTCGTCCTCTTGTGTATTGTCATCGTTATTTGGTACGCGGCGCTTCGCGAAGACAGGCACGGTATCCTTACCATTTCCTTCCTCGATGTGGGACAGGGCGACTCTATATATATTGACGCGCCGTCAGGCAGGCAGGTGCTGATAGACGGCGGGCGCAGTTCGGTTGTTTTGAGACAGCTCTCGCGAATGACGCCTTGGTGGGAC
>MFLL01000015.1:50951-58538 GCA_001781335.1 Candidatus Kaiserbacteria bacterium RIFCSPHIGHO2_02_FULL_55_25
AGCTCTCGCGAATGACGCCTTGGTGGGACCGCACGATAGACGTGGTCATCCCCACGCATCCCGACGCCGACCATATCGGCGGGCTGGTGGGTGTGCTCGCACGCTACAAAGTAGGCATGATTATCCGTTCGAGTGTGGAAGGCGACACGCAGACTGCCAAAGCATTGGTGGAGGCGATGAAACAGGAGGGTTCGCAGAATATTGTCGCGATGCGCGGGCAGGTCGTCGACCTTGGTGACGGCGTGTATTTGCAAATTCTGTACCCCGACCGGCTCCTTCCGCACGTCGCCACGAATGACGGCTGTGTGGTGGCGCGTCTCGTCTACGGGGAAACGTCGTTCATGCTCTCGTGCGACGCGCCGCTAGGGGTTGAGGAGTATCTCGTTGCACTTGCCTCGACCCCGCTTGGTACAAGTGACGGTTCGCTCCGCTCCGATGTGCTGAAAGCGGGGCACCATGGCTCGAAGTCTTCTTCCTCGCTCCTTTTTTTGGGTTTTGTGAACCCGTATTTTGGTGTGTTCTCGCGCGGATGTACCAACACGTATGGTCATCCCGCGCTGGAAGTCGTCGAGCGCTTCAAACAATTCGATATTCCCACTTTCGACACTTGCAAAGACGGGACGGTCACGTTCGTTTCTGACGGCCAGACCGTCGTACGCAAATAAAAGAGGAAACATTTCACTATCCCAATACTTCACGGAGATGTGAAGTATTGGGATATCGGATGGACAAACGGTACGCGAGGAGTAGCATTTCTCATAGGGAGGTGCTGTCATGAACATGCAAACAGTCACTGCGGTTTGGCATCGAACATGGCCTCTGCTCGCGAAACTCTATTTGCTCGCGGTGGGAGCGATTTCACTGGCATTCACCCTGCCGCGTTTGTATCGGACCCTGTACCTAGGTCAGCCAACCATGTTGGCGGATTACGGATTCGACCTGTATGTCTGCGCGGCTGGTGTTGCAATTTTGTTCATGCTTGCCAGACTTTGGCGCGCCTAGAGAAAGATGAGATAGAGCATGCCAAAAGGCCGCCCGGTGGCGGCCTTAGTCTTTGTTGCTTTTATTTAATTAACGAGCCCTGCTTTCTTGAGTGTTTTGTAGGCACCTCTTTTCTTCATCGTCTTGAGACCTTTTGCCGAAACGCGGACGGTGATTTTTTTGCCGAGTTCGGGAATGAAAAGGGTCTTGCTCTGGAGGTTGACCTGACGGCGGCGTGCACCCGTCGGGTTGAATTTGGTAGCACGAACACGGTTGGAGTAGCCGCCTCCAACTTGAGACTTACTTCCGGTTATTTCACATACTCTAGCCATAGTTCGGGCATGCTAGCATGGGGAAGCTAAAACGCAAAATAATTTTCAATTTTGCAATTTACAATTTTCAATCAATTTACAATGGAACAAGCCTCAAACAAGAAGCGGTACGACCTCGAGGAACGGACGGCCGTTTTTGGTGAATCTGTTATCGGTCTGTGTAAGCAAATGCGACAAGATGCAGTTACGAAGCCGATTGTTAATCAGTTAATCAGATCAGGTACCAGTATCGGGGCAAACTACATGGAAGCCAACGGCGCCAGCTCAAAGCGGGACTTCATCAACAAAATTTTTATCTGCAAAAAGGAAGCTCAAGAAACAAAGCACTGGCTCCGTATGCTTGCGAGTTGCTTGCCGGAAAAGGATTTAGCGATACGTGCTCTGTGGAAGGAGTGTCAGGAACTCACCCTCATTTTTCAGAAAATTGCAGCTTCCTCGCGTTTGAAAATTGAGCATTGAACCTTCAATGAAAATTGCAAATTGTAAATTGAAAATTAGTATTCTGGTATAGTATTCCCATGGAAATCGCCGACACACTTTTTCTCGTCGTGGTCATCATCTTCTCGGCGGTCATTCACGAAGTGATGCACGGCGTCGCGGCCGATAAGCTCGGCGACCCGACCGCGCGCTACGCGGGCCGCCTCACGCTGAACCCTATTCCGCATCTCGACATGGTGGGTTCCATTCTCTTGCCTCTCGTACTCGCATTTACCGGCTCGTCGTTTTTCTTCGCATGGGCGAAGCCGGTGCCATACAATCCGTACAACCTCCGTCCCGGCCGATTCTCCGAAGCCATCGTCGCCGGTGCCGGACCCGCATCAAATCTCGTCATCGCACTCATCGGCGGCCTCATCATCCGCTTGGGTGTTGTTGCGCCAGCGAATGACATCGTCTTTCTCATCGTCGTGGTCAACGTCATGCTTTTCGTCTTCAATCTCATACCCATTCCGCCACTCGACGGTTCAAAGATTCTGTCAGCACTGCTCCCGCGGTCTTTGGCGGGGGGATACGATGCATGGCGCGCGCGAATGGAGATGAATCCGTTTATGGGCATGGGCATCGTTCTATTGATAGTACTCGTCCTTGGCGGCGCTTTCGGCAATCTCGTGTTCTCCCTCGCGCATGCGATTGCGGGCGTATAGGGCCCTTTCTTGCAATCGTAGACAATAAATAGTAGTATCCGCCTGCGCTCAGGCGCTTTTTAGTTTGCGTTTCCTACGGACTACGTACTACTAACTACTGACTATTCAAAATGTCTACGATAAATCAGCTCGCACGCAAGGGCCGCAATCCGCGCGTCTACAAGTCGAAGACCGGCGCTCTCGGGCGCGGGTTTAATTCGCTTGAGAACCGCCCGACCTTCTACAGCTCGCCTTTCAAGCGCGGTGTCTGCACCCGTGTCACGACCAAGACGCCTAGGAAGCCGAACTCCGCTATCCGCAAAATCGCGCGCGTGCGTCTCACCAATGGCATGGAAATCACCGCCTACATCCCGGGAGAAGGACACAACCTGCAGGAACACTCGGTCGTCCTCGTTCGCGGTGGCCGCGTGAAGGACATCGGCATCCGCTACACCATCGTGCGCGGCAAACTCGATGCGACAGGTGTCGACAAGCGCCGCCGCGGTCGTTCTCGCTACGGAGCCAAGAAGCCCAAAGCCGCAAAATAATTATCAATTTCCAATTTTTAATTTTCAATCAATTCTCAATGTCTCAATTTTGCAAAATTGCAAATTGAAAATTGTAAATTCTTTATGAGGCGGCCGACAAAAAACAGAAAACAACCCCTCCCGGACGACGTGTACGGCTCGTTCAAAGTTGCCAAGCTCATCAATTACGTGATGGAGCGCGGCAAGAAGGACACCGCCCGCAAAATCGTCTACAAAGTGATGGAGGAATTGAAAAAAGACGGAGACCCGCTCGCAATTCTCGAAGACGCGCTTGAAAAGGCTTCTCCCTCGGTGGAGGTCCGCTCGCGCCGCGTCGGCGGAGCCAACTATCAGGTTCCGCGCGAGGTCAACCCGAATCGCCGCATGTCGCTCGGCATGCGCTGGATAGTGGAAGCGGCCGAAGGCACTAAAGGCAAGCCAATGGCGGAGTCGCTACTCGCAGAAATAAAAGCCGCGCACAAAGGAGAGGGAAGCGCCGTCACCAAGAAAGAAACGACGCACCGCATGGCGGAAGCGAACAAGGCATTCGCCCACTTCGCGTGGTAATTCGATATAAATAACAAAGCGGCCGGGGATGCGTCCCCGGCCGCGTTTTTTCGTGACGCGCGGACGCGTCAGGCGGCCTTCGATTGGCTTTTCACGCCGACCGCGAAATCATACATCTCGTAAATGAGCTTGCCATCGCAAGTGACTCGTCCGTCCACCTTGACCGTCGACAGTGAGGACGGAAACTTGAGTTGATTCACGTCGACGCGGAACTGAACGATTCGGGAGTCCGGCGTCACCATGCCACGGAATTTCCCACCGCCAAAACTAATCGCCATTCCCATGCCACGTGCCCCAATCCAGGGCAGAAAGATGCCGCCAAGTTGGAATACCCCGTCGATACCGAGAGCGCCCGGCATGATGGGGTTACGCTTGAAGTGGTAGCGGAAGAACCAATCAGCGGTCTCGGGCGTAATATCGTACTCGGCTATCGCAAACCCCAAGTTGTGGGCACCCCCGGTCGCGCTGATTTCGATGATACGGTGAAACATCAGCCATGGAGGAAGCGGAAGCGGCGGCAGGTCGTCACCAAATTCGCGGTTTGCGTAGGCAAGCAAATAGGGGTAATCATAACTGCTCTTTTGCTCGAATTGCCTGTGAGCGACCGGATCCCCGGCAGGCGGCACGAGTGCTGACATCGGCATGTCTCCTTGGGCCCATTGTGCAGTAAGCTGGGTCCTGCGGGATTTATATAGTGCCGGCCGGGATGTGTCGAGGGTGCGAGTTCTCCACTGCTACACAATTTCGGCTGCATTTTGGTAGTACAATCGCCGTATGACACGAGCAATTCAAACGTCGTCGTTCTATTATTTCTTTGCCGCCGATACGCGCTCGGCGTGGCTTTGGCTTATCGCGCGCGCGTGGCTCGGCTATGAGTGGTTCATGGCGGGGTGGGAGAAATTCCAGAACCCCGTGTGGTGGGGGAATGATGCGGGCGCGGCCATCTCGGGCTTCGCGAAGGGCGCGCTCGGAAAAACGGCAGAATTCTGCACGAATCCAGCGTCATGCCACCCTGATGTGCAATGGTGGTACGCGGATTTCATCCAGCAAACCCTCGTCGCGCATCCGTACTTCTGGTCGCATCTCATCGTACTCGGCGAACTCGCCGTCGGCGTCGGCCTCATACTCGGGTGCCTCACCGGCATTGCCGCGTTCTTCGGCGTCGTAATGAACCTCAACTTCATGCTTGCGGGTACCGTTTCGATGAATCCAATCTGGGCCACTGTCGGTATTCTGATTATTCTCGCGTGGCGCGTCGCCGGCCACTACGGCCTCGACCGTTATGTGCTTCCGATTCTGCAACGCATCACCGGTTCGCGAGGGCGGGCGGGGTAAGAGTTTCTCCGTTTTCCTCTAGCCCCAGGTCTTCTAGTGCGATACTGTGAAGTTAGCAGAAGAGACTTCGGGCACGCGGAGACGTATCATGCATCCATGGTTTAAACGTTTGCGACATGCGACGCGCACGATCAGGAAATTCGTCCGGCCGGAAATCTTGCGCTTCAGGTACCAACTTGACGCATTGGTCCGTCGGCTGACGTTCATCCAGGGCAAGATCATTCGCTACCAGGTGAATCGCAACGATGGGTCTGTCTCGATCTACGAAGGCGGATTTTCAGGCGAGATCATTGCCATCGTGCGGCTCGCCGACGAGTGCCGCAATTCGATGAAGGCGGTTGTCCAGACTAATCTGCCCGTGATGCGGAAACCGGATTTCATCAAGGATTTGAATCCCTTGGAAGTGAGCTTCGAACGATTGCCGTGGTGAAGTAGCACGACGACAAGGACATTGGTGGCCCGGCGCATGCGCCGGGCCTTTGCTTTTTACCGGGATTTCCGCTACATTACTGACACGCCCTCGGGCGTTTTATTTTATGTCTAGAGATTATCCGTTGGAGAAGGTAAGGAATTTCGGAATCGTCGCGCACGTGGATGCGGGAAAAACGACCACGTCGGAGCGTATTTTGTATTACACGGGCGAGTCGCACAAAATCGGTGAAGTGCACGAGGGCAACACGGTGACCGACTGGATGGAACAGGAGCGAGAGCGCGGCATAACCATCACCGCCGCCGCCATCACGTGCTTCTGGAACCCGACGTACATGGGCACCGACCTTTCGCAAAAGGTGCGTTTCAATATCATCGACACTCCGGGCCACATCGACTTCACCTCGGAAGTGAAGCGTTCGATGCGTGTGCTCGACGGCGCGGTCGTCGTCTTCGACGGTGTCGCCGGCGTGGAGCCGCAGAGCGAGACCAACTGGCGCTATGCCGAGGAGGCGGAGGTGCCGCGCATCTGCTACATCAACAAGCTCGACCGCACTGGCGCGTCGTTTGAAAAATCATACGCGTCCATCCTCGACCGCCTTTCCAACAAAGCGGTGCGTCTGCAAATCCCCATCGGACTCGAAGACAAATTCGAGGGCGTCGTCGATTTGCTCAACATGAAGGCCTACCACTTCGAAGGGGAGATGGGCAAAAATGTCGTCGCCGGAGAGATTCCCGCCAACATGCTTGAAGATGCGAAGAAATATCGCCACGAACTCGTCGAACGCATCGTCGAAAATGATGACGCGGTCATGAGTGACTTCATCGAGGGCAAAGAAATCGCGCTCGATGTTCTGCGCAGGACTTTGCGCAAGGGTGTCATCGCCAATAAAATTTTCCCTGTGCTCACCGGCTCGTCGCTGAAAAACAAAGGCGTGCAACTCGTCCTTGATGCGGTTGTGGACTTCCTTCCGTCGCCGAAAGATATGCCGGAGAGCCAGGGCACCAACACCGACACAGGTGCTCCCGACTCACGCCCCGCATCCGACGAGGCTCCGTTTGCGGCGCTCGTATTCAAAATCCAAACCGACCCGTTCGTCGGTCAACTCTCGTTCTTCCGCGTCTACTCGGGAACATTTTCCGCAGGTGACACGGTGTACGATTCCGCCAACAATAAGAAAGAGCGCGTGGGCCGCATCGTGCGTCTGCAGGCTGACAAGCGCGAAGACGTGAAGACGGTGTATGCCGGCGAGATTGCCGCGGCCGTCGGCATGAAGGAGGTGAAGATAGGTCACACCCTCTGCGACTCCGGGCATCCCATCGCACTCGAATCGATAGTGTTCCCTGAGCCGGTCGTCTCGATGCGCGTCGAGCCGAAAACCAAGGCCGATCAGGAGCGCATGGGTATCGCACTCTCACGACTTTCCGACGAAGATCCGACCTTCCGCATCAAGTCCGACCCCGAAACCGGCGAAACCATCATCTCCGGCATGGGTGAGCTGCACCTCGAAATCATCGTTGACCGCATGAAGCGTGAATTCAATGTGGAGGCGTCGACCGGCAAGCCGCAGGTCGCGTACCGCGAGACAATCCAGGGCACGAGCGACGTGGAATACAAACACATCAAGCAGACGGGCGGTCGCGGCCAGTACGGCCACGTGAAAATCCGCGTGAAGCCGCTCGAGCCGCTGGTGGAAGGCGCGAAGGTCAAGAACAACGTCGACCGCGAAGACCATTTCGAATTCATCAACAACATCAAGGGAGGCGTCATTCCGCAGGAGTTCATCCAGCCGGTCAAAAAAGGTCTCAAAGAGGGGATGGAACGCGGCGTGCTCGCGGGATTCCCGATGGTGGATGTCTCGGTGGACCTCTACGACGGTTCCTACCACGATGTGGACTCATCCGAAATCGCGTTCAAACTGGCCGCTCTCAATGCGTTCCAAGACGCGATGGCCAAAGCGAAGCCCGTCATTCTCGAACCGATTATGAAATTGGAAGTCGTCGTGCCGGAAAAGTTCATGGGCGATGTGACGGGTATGATCAACTCGAAGCGCGGCAGCATCGAGGCGATGGGCGAGCGCGGACAGGCTCGCGTCATCACCGCCAAAGTCCCACTCTCCGAACTCTTCGGCTTTACCACGCAGCTCCGTTCGCTCACCGAAGGCCGCGGCGTGCCCAACCTCGAATTCAGTCACTACGCCATCGTGCCGAAGAGTGCCGCTGATTTGGTAATAGCTTCACGTAAGTAGGAAGTAACACATACGCATTGACAATACACATAGTGAGTGTGTATGA
>MFLL01000016.1 GCA_001781335.1 Candidatus Kaiserbacteria bacterium RIFCSPHIGHO2_02_FULL_55_25
TCGGCTCGTCTCCGATTACCATCGGTACGACGACAGCAGTTGCCCAAGCGGATGGGCAAGAAGGCTTCATCTGGTCGGACAACGCGACGACTACGGCTGGCTTGACTGACGTTGACTGGTTCAACGGCTTCCAGGTCAGCGGTCTCTCGGCGAACGGCATATAGGTATGGAGCGTGGGTTGCCAGTACTTGTAATAGGTCTCTTGACACTGCTTCCGGCGTCGGCGTTTGCGCTTGACGGTTTTCCTGCATTCCCGATGGCGTTCTGGGGCAACGTGACCACCAACGGAACAGCCGCCCCTGTCGGAAGTGTTGTACGTGCCTACTACGGCTCAACCCTCGCAGGAACGGCCACAGTGCAGGAAGCGGGTGTATACGGATACACCGACCCTACGAAACAGAAATTGGTTGTGCCGGATGGTACCGGAGCCATCACGTTCAAGATTCAGTCGTCCGGCTTCAATAGCGGATCAGAAACAACCGGTGATACCACTATGACTTACATTGGATTCACATCGGGATTGACCGTGCAGAAAGATCTAGCCTTCACTTTCACACCACCATCAAGTGGAGGTAGTTCTTCGTCCGGTGGGGGCGGAGGTGGTGGGGGCGGTGGTGGAGGGGGCGGAGCCATCGTACCTCAAACCACAACGACATCCGCAAAGGCAGATGCAACCGGCGACGGTAAAACAGACGTGCTTGATTTCAATTCGCTCTTGATTCAATGGGGTAAGAGTGGCAACAGTCTCACAGCAGACTTCGACAAGAACGGAGTAGTCGACATCCTCGACTTCAATTTATTACTTATCAATTGGTCAAAATAATTATGAAAAAGATTGTATCGTTCGTGTTCGGCCTCTCGTTTCTCTTGCCTGTCGTGGCAAGTGCGGCATCGTTTGTTGTTACACCGTCGGGCGGCTCGTACACGGTTGGAGATAGTATCGTGCTCACGGTTTCGGCGAATCCCGCGGGAAGCACAATCTACACTGCGATGCTTGATGCACGGTTTTCACCGGGCACACTTGAAGTTTCGTCTTTCACTCTCAACGATTCGCTCTTGCCATTGAAGCAAAGCGGCTACGATGCTCTCGACAACGCGAACGGGATTTTGACCAAGACAGGAGGATTCACCGGAGGCATCACAACGACCGCACCATTCGGAGTCGTAGTGCTTCGTGCGAAAGCCGCAGGAACAGGCACGTTTACAGTCGCGGATTCTTCCAAACTCCTCGACTCGAACAATGCCGATCAGCAGAGCGGTACGCAGACCGCATCGTTCACCATTGCCGCAAAGCCGGTAGTACAAACGGCACCGGCACAAACGACCCAGACTCCCTCACAATCCACGACTAAGCCGCCGGCAGAAACCAAACAACCGACGACAAAGAGCACAACTGTTGCCAATGCCGCCGAGACACCGGCGACATCAACGCAAGTCGCAGCTGCCGCAACGACCGGCATAAGTCCGACACTGGTATGGATACTCTGGCTACTCTCGGTCATTGCCGCTTTCGGCGCGGGATACTACATCAGGTCTCTGAAATCTCGCTAATTTAGAAACCAAATCGCGACGTTGAGAGCCGTCGCGAACAGTACCCAGAGCAAATACGGAACAAGGAGGTACACGGCGCGCCGGTCTATCTCCCATGCGCCGCAGATGAGGAGGAATATGCAGACGAGCAAAATGATGATGGTGACGAGCGCGACGAGGACCGCGTGGAAACCGAAAAAGAATACCGTCCACGCGGCGTTCAACAGGAGGTGGGCAAAGAAGAGCGGCACCCATCCGCGAACTTCCGCGGCCAGCGGGTCTTTGTTCCAAACGATGGTAACCGCAACCGCCATAAGCCCGTAGAGCACCATCCAGACAGGGGCGAAGAGCCAATTCGGCGGTTGGAAGAAGGGCTTCTCGAGCATGTCGTACCAGCCTCCAACGTCTGTTGTGATAAAAAGGGAACCGAGAAAACCCGCTCCGTAGGAGGCCAAGACCGCAACGCCAAGGCGCGCAAGCCAGTTCATGAATCAATTAGCGCCTATGGATGATTTTGCGTCAAGCACGAGCACTGAATGACTTTTCGGGCTACCGGGAATCGAACCCGGACTACAAGACCCCCAGCCTTGCGTACTACCACTATACTACAGCCCGGTTTCGGGCCGCTTAAAAGTGAAATCCTCTGTCGGGGTGCCGGGAATCGAACCCGGTCTACACGAACCCGAATCGTGCGTACTACCGGTATACTACACCCCGACGCAGGATTCCATTTTCCGCGCCCTGTGCACCTTGTAGGATTCGAACCTACGACCTTTCGAATGTGAATCGAACGCTCTAACCAACTGAGCTAAAGGTGCGTGCGCAGGATTATATATGAAAATGTCTCGTCCGTGAACGTCATGCGCCACATATACCCTATATAGGCATGTTCGGGCGAATTAGCCTATAGTACAATGCGGAGTATGAATGGTAATGAGGTTGAACGAATATGTAAGGCGCTTGCGAACAAACGGAGGCTCGCGATTCTCCGGTACTTGAAGGGCGGCAAAGCATCGGTCACTGAGATTGCAAAAGCGATCAAACTTTCTTTCAAAGCAACATCGAGACATTTAGGGATACTTACCGCCGCCGCTGTTCTCGAAAAGGAGCAGGAGGGGCTCGTGATGTGGCACCGACTACCACTTCGCAAACATCCGCTTGTCTCAAAGGCGCTAGATCTGTTGTAGCCGGCGCGCGAAGCAATGGGTGTCTCATGTATGCAGGTCTATAGGCATATTCGCACGAATATGCCTATAAGCCCGTTGAAATAAGACGCAAGTTTCATTCAACTATTCCTCCCGGCAGGAATCGAACCTGCGTCAATCCCTTCGGAGGGGACTATCCTATCCATTGAACGACGGGAGGTAGTGAGGAACAAAATGAGAATACCACATTCTCGTTTTTTCTGAGCGCCCCTCCCGAAAGCTTCGCTTACGGGAGGTCTTTGTTGCATGCACACTATACGATATATACTGCTCGCATGGAACTCATTCGCCCATTTTCAGGGTTGGGGAAAGGGGACGCGGGCATTGCCGGCGGCAAGGGCGCATCGCTCAGGGAAATGACGCAGACCGGTATTCCGGTCCCGCCGGGATTCGTGGTCTTGGCGGGTGCGTTCGAGAAATTTCTCGACGAAGCGAATCTGAACCAGGAGCTCGATACGATTTTGGACCAAGAAGTGAGACGCGACGAAATACAGAGCGTTGACCTCGCGTCGGCAAAAATCCACCAGCTCATCACGAGCGCGAAGATGCCCGAGGACATCGCGAGAGAGATTTTGGAGAATTTCAAGACGCTTGATGCGGAGCACGTCGCCGTGCGCTCGAGCGCGACCGCCGAAGACGGTGCGACAGCCGCGTGGGCGGGCCAGCTGGAGACATATCTCAATACGGCAGAGGAAGATGTGTTAGAGAATGTGCAGAAGTGCTGGGCATCACTGTTTACTCCGCGTGCGATTTTCTACCGATTCGAAAAAGGAATGCATGGGCAGAAAATATCGGTTGCTGTCGTGGTGCAAAAAATGGTGCAGAGCGAAGTGAGCGGCATCGCATTCTCCGTGCATCCGGTGACCGAAGATTACAACCAGCTCATCATTGAAGCGAGATTCGGCTTGGGTGAAGCGATAGTAAGTGGGCAAGTAACTCCAGACAGCTATGTAGTGGAGAAAGTGCCACGCCGCATCATCGACAAAAACATCACCTATCAGAATCGTGCACTCTGGCGGGCGGCAACAGGCGGCAACGAGTGGCGCGAATTATCGGAAGTGGAAGGCAACAAGCCCGCGCTCTCGGATGAGCAGACGCTTGAGCTTGCCGAGCTAGTTCTCAAGATTGAAAAACACTACGGCTTCCCGTGCGACATAGAGTGGGCGTTCGAGGCCGGTAATTTCTACATCACCCAATCGCGCCCTATCACGACGCTCTCTCCGCAACCATGATTACGTTTGAGAAAGAATACACACGGGACTTCACACTCATTATGGGGGAGTTATGGCTCTTTTCGCTCGACCGTCTATGTGCTGAGTCGGGATGGGGAATCTCTTCCGAACCCCTGTATGTAGGATATCGCCACAATGGCATGAATGAGTATTGGGTCAATCCACATGGCCTGCAATGGTTCGTCGACCGGATATACGGTGAGCACATGAAGGGACGGAAATATTTTGGAGAAAAAATAAAGATATACAGAGACAGTGTTAGCGAACTACAACAGTACTGGGAGAAAAACGCATGCTCTGTGGCAGAACTAAAAACGGTTTTTGAGCTGGCCTCGCAGGCTTGCAAAGGTTGGTGTGTGATGTATTACAGCGCAGGGGACGAGCGCACACCACAGGACATTCGTGCCGAGGCAGTAGCGACACGAGATGCGGATGTGTTGGGAGACAAAACGGACGCATTGGTGGAAAGAAGCCTGCGGACGCTGTATCAAGAATTGGGCGACGCCGTCAGGCAAATTCTAGAGGAAGAAATAGACAGTCCGCCGGCGATATCGGAGTACGGGGAAAAGTTCGTTTATTGCTACGGAAAAAGCAAATTCCAGAACTAAAGGAGGGAGAAATACTCGTGACGCATATGACCACACCTGACTTTGTGCCCGCCATGCGCAGGGCCGCTGCGATAGTAACGGACGAGGGTGGTGTGACGTGTCACGCGGCGATTATTGCGCGTGAGCTCAAGAAGCCTTGTGTCGTCGGGACCAAGCATGCAACGCAGATATTTAAAGACGGCGACATGGTCGAGGTGGATGCTGACAAGGGGATTGTTCGGAAAATATGACGCCAGTGTACAAAAGACTTTTACGAGAGACTTCACTCTTGCGCTGGTTGAGATATGGGCTCGCGCCGAGTCGACCAAAAAGAAGCTGTGGACCGACAAAGTCCAGCCGTTTTTGCCGTTCATCGTGTTCGAAAAGAAGCCGTTCGCCGTGTCGTGCTATATGGACGAGCGCGGGGTGCAGTGGATGAAAAGTGAACTTGTCGAGAGCGCCAAGCGGGATGCTGCGTATGTTGCGCATATTGAAAAAGAGCTTGGCGATGCATACACCCACATTGAGCGCACGTACCTGAGTGTAGAGACACTTTCGCTTGCGCAGCTTGTTCCGTTGTTGGACGACCTCGAGAATTTCTGGAGCTGGTTCGAGGCCGGCTGGTGGCTTTGGGAGACGATGGAGGAGGAGCGCAGGGGATTTCAATTATCAGCGAGCCTTTTGGCACTTCGTGAGCGGACGCAAGATTTGGTGCCCCGATGCGAGCGCTTGATACGCGTCTCGCTCGCGGCGCTGTTTCCTGAACTTGGCAAGAATATCATTGCGCTCGGTGGCGACGACATTCGTAGCGGTGTTTTGCCGATGACGGACGAACTGCAGCAACGAATGGCAGGGTACTACTTTACGAATGGAGAGCTGTTCGTGGGCGCATCGAAAAAAGATATCGAATCAAAATTTAACATTGCATTGGAGGGTGCGGACATTCCGGAGCACGTAAGCACAGTGACCGGCCAGACTGCTTTCCCCGGTGTAGTGCAAGGTCGCGTGCGTATCGTATACGGTCCCGCACAGGTGGCC
Organism: Candidatus Kaiserbacteria bacterium RIFCSPHIGHO2_02_FULL_55_25; assembly: GCA_001781335.1. Taxonomy (GTDB): domain Bacteria; phylum Patescibacteriota; class Minisyncoccia; order Phycocordibacterales; family UBA2100; genus UBA10103. Next base: position 5,593 of record MFLL01000016.1, read on the forward strand.
AGTGTTGAAAACAGCGATATCATCATCGCCCCGATGACACTGCCCGATATTTTGCCGGCAATGAAAAAAGCAACCGCCATCGTCACGGACGAAGGCGGCGTCTTATGTCATGCGGCCATTATTGCGCGTGAACTAAAAAAGCCCTGCGTCATCGGCACGAGATTCGCAACGCAGGTATTCAAAGACGGCGACATGGTGGAAGTGAATGCGGACAACGGCATTGTGAGAAAGCTCTAAATTTTGTTAGGATAGCCGAGCGAGAAAATAATAGGGGCCTATAGTTCAGCGGTAGAACGCGTCCATGGCATGGACGAGGTCGGGGTTCGACTCCCCGTAGGTCCACAAGTATCGGAACGAGGTCATTTTCGGAGTGGTTTTCTTTGGCAGAGAACAAAGAAAACCACTGATTCTGCGGCACGCCGCGCGCTTCGCGCGCGTGGAGAGTGAGGTTCGAGCCGAAGATTTTTTGGAGGGAGGATTTTTTGGAGGGGTAGTCTTTGGATTGTGCAATTTCATCAAGCATTGAAGCCTCGGCTAGCCACTTGCGCATAGGTTCGAGCCACACGGCGGCGTCTCGTTCAAGCAGCAGGATTCGCTCCTGCACCGACTTCTTTTCGGACATCAGTGCGCGTTTCCTTTCGAGATAGTCGCCGCGCTCAATATCCTGTTCGACAAAGAGGTCGGTGAGGCGGGCAATTTTGCCGTCCAAATCGGCAATCTTTGCCCGCATCGCTTGGACGGACGCCGCCGTGGTCTGCGTGGCCTCTTGCGCGTCTCGCTCGGCCATTGCGTCTAGTTCTTTCGCCCAATGCGACGGAAGAACAAATTTTGCGAGCAAGTCGGAAAGTTGCGAGTCCAAGGATTCTTCCCGAACATACGGCTGTGAACAATGAACGGCGGCTTTCTTTTTCGTACAGCGATAGTACACGTAGCGATGAACGTTGCCGTTCTTTTGCCGTTTCAATTTATCCTCGGCGGTGATGGAAAAACCGCACTCCCCGCACCGCAAAAGGCCGCAATACGCTTGCGGCTCGTTCGTCGGTTTGTGGTGCGCGCGACTGCGGAGCGCGAGGATTTTCTGTACCTTGTCGAACAATTCTTTGCGGACGATAGGCGTATGTGTGCCCTCGTACATTTCGCCGCTATACGCGAAGTGGCCGAAGTAAAACGGATTGGAGAGCAGAAATGTTATCTGGTCTTTTTTGAGCGGTCTGCCGCCGCCCTTGCTCCATCCGCGCGTGGCACCCGTCTTGATGCCGCCCTCAAAAAGAAACTGCGCGATATCTTCGAGTCGCGAGCCGTTCTTGGCGTACAACTCAAACGCTTTCCGTACGAGCGGCGCTTTGCGCCGATCCGCGACAATAGTCTTGGTATACGGGTCGTTGAGGTAGCCCAAAGGCGCGGTGCTCGGATATATACCCATTCGCGCTTTCTGCCGGAGGCCTCGTGTCACATTCACGCTCAAATCGCGGATGTACTGATTGGCCATGCCGAACTCCACGGACATGAGGAGTACGTTGTCGTGCGGAAAATACGCTTTGTCGTGTGTAACGATTTTTTGGATAGTGCCTTGTTGCAAAAGCCAACTGATACGCCCGCTATCCACGGGATTGCGCGAGAGGCGGTCTATCTTCCAACACACGATGCCGTGCGCTTCGCCGCGCTCGACACGTTTCAACATTTCCTCAAACACGGGACGGCCCGGCATCTTCGCGCTCCGCTTCTCCACAAACTCTTGTGCAATCTCCAGTCCATCGCGCTTGGCGAGCGCGCGAAGCTCGGCAAGCTGCGCCTCGATGGAGAGCACTTGCTTGTCCTCGACATCGGTGCTTTTGCGTGCGTAGAGGAAATAGAGCATACTGGTATTATATCAACGAATGCACAGGGATGATTTATGAAGCTCGGCATAATCTTACAATCCAATAAACCCGAACACGTGTGGAACACGTTCCGTCTTGGCATTACTGCGCTCAAAGCAG
>MFLL01000017.1 GCA_001781335.1 Candidatus Kaiserbacteria bacterium RIFCSPHIGHO2_02_FULL_55_25
GCAGGTCGATGGCGCCGAAATCGTATGCGGTAATCGCGGCATTGGTCGTCGGGAACGATTTCCCTTCTCCCTTGAGACCGTCGATGGATTTGGTCATCCAGTAACAGCCGAGCACGATGTCGAGGAGCTTCGAAGCAACGACGACGTCGCCGGAGCCCGGCTTCAGGACGTTCTTGTTGGCGGACATGATTTCGCGAGCCTCCATCTGGGCCGCTTCTGAAAGCGGGACGTGGACAGCCATCGCGTCGCCGTCGAAGTCGGCATTGTAGGCCGGACACACGAGCGGGTGCACCTGAATGGCGTTGCCTTCGATGAGAACCGGACGGAACGCCTGCACTGATTGGCGGTGCAGTGTCGGTGCGCGGTTCAAGAGGACGTACTTGCCTTTGATTGCCTCTTCAAGAATCGGCCAGACTTCCGGTGCTTCGTCTTCGATGAGACGGCCGGCGCCACGGATGTTGTAGGCGAGTTCGCGTGCGAGGAGTCCCTGGATGACGAACGGGCGGAAGAGTTCGAGCACCATGTGCTTCGGCAGACCGCACTCGTCGAGCGCCAAATCCGGTCCGACGACGATGACGGAGCGACCCGAGTAGTCCACGCGTTTGCCGAGGAGGTTCTGGCGGAGGTAGCCGTGCTTACCCTTGAGGTAATCGGCGAGCGATTTGAGCGCGCGGCGGCGGCCTCCGAGAATACCGAGCACTCCTGCGCCGCGGCGCATGGAGTTGTCCAAGAGCGCGTCGACGGCTTCCTGCAGAATGCGCTTTTCGTTGCGCAGAATCACTTCCGGCGCGTGAATGGCGAGCAAGCGCTTGAGACGGTTGTTGCGGTTGATGACGCGGCGGTAGAGGTCGTTGAGGTCCGACGACGCGTGGCGGCCGCCTTCGAGGGCGACCATCGGACGCAGCGCGGGCGGGACGACCGGAAGGCGTGTCATAAACATCCACTCGGGGCGGACGCCGGCGCGTTTGAGCGATTGCGCGAGAGCGAGGCGCTTCCTTAGCTTGTCTTTGTCGGCGGCGCCGGACTTTTCATATTCGGCACTCACCTTCTTGATGAAGGTATCGATGTTGATTTGCTTGAGAATGGTGTGGAGAGCCTCCGCGCCGATGGCGGCACGGAACATGGCCCCGTATTTCACCGCAAAGAGGTGATACGCGGCCTCGTCGAGAACAACGCCCTCTTTGATTGACTCAATCTCCTTCTTGGCTTTCGTAGCCTTTTCTTTGAGTTCTGTCTTGGTGTCGGGATTTTGCGCGGCCTTCGTCTTGGTCTGGAATTCCAATTCGAGGTCTTTGAGAAGGCGCGTGCGCTCTTCTTCATTGACCGACGTGACGATGTAGCCGGCAAAATAGACTACCTTTTCCACTTCTGCGGCGGAGAGACCGAGCATGAGCGCGATCCTAGACGGGATACCTCGCAAAAACCAAATGTGAGCAACGGGGGTGGCCAAATCAATATGACCCATTCGTTCCCGTCGGACGATGGCACGCGTGATTTCGACGCCGCACTTCTCGCAGACGATGCCGCGGAAACGGATGCCGCGGTACTTACCGCAGTAACACTCGTAGTCTTTTTCGGGACCGAAGACGCGCTCGTCGAAGAGTCCGTTCTTCTCCGGACGCTGGGTGCGGTAGTTGATGGTCTCCGGCTTGGTGATTTCGCCGTAGGACCACTCACCCATCCTCTCAGGCGAGGCGAGCCGCATAGCGACTGCCGCGAATTCTGCCGGAATCATGTCTTTCTTCTTTTGGATTGTTGACATAGAAATAATTATTGTCGATTACAGTTCGGGAGCGGTTTCCAGGAATTCGATGTCTATCCCGAGGCCGCGCAAATGTCTGACCAAAACATTGAACGTAGCGGGAGTGTTTGTTTCCTCGATGCGCTTGCCGGAGACGATTGCGTCGAAGGCGGCGGAGCGGCCGAGGATGTCGTCGGATTTGATGGTGAGAATTTCGCGGAGCGAATACGCGGCACCGTAACCGAGGAACGCCCAGACTTCCATTTCTCCCACGCGCTGACCGCCGTTTTGCGCTTTGCCGCCGAGCGGCTGTTGCGTCGTGAGTGAGTACGGACCGATTGAGCGCATGTGGATTTTGTCTTCCACCATGTGGTGCAGCTTGAGCATGTACATGACGCCCACGGAGACGGGCTGAGCAAATGCCTCGCCTGTGCGGCCGTCGAAGAGAGTGCGCTTGCCTCCCGGGTCGACGCCTGCCGCGGTGAGTTCATCGCGTATTTCCTGCTCCGTAGCACCGCTAAACGACGGGACAATCGCCTGATAGCCGAGCATGTCGGCGGCAAGACCGAGGTGCAATTCGAGGATTTGACCGAGGTTCATACGGCTCGGAACGCCGAGCGGCGTGAGGATGATGTCTACGGGGTTACCCTCCGCATCGAACGGCATGTCTTCCTCCGGCAGGATGCGGGAGATGACGCCCTTGTTGCCGTGACGGCCGGCCAGCTTGTCGCCCACCGAGATAGTGCGAAGCTGTGCGACTTCGATGTGCACGCGCTTGATGACACCCGACTCGAGCTGGTCGCCTGTTTCGCGTGAGAAGACCTTCACACCGATGATGCGGCCGCGCTTGCCGCCTTCCATGCGGAGCGACGTATCTTTCACGTCCTTGGCCTTCTCGCCGAAAATGGCATGCAAGAGGCGTTCTTCCGGCGTCAGCTGGGTCTCGCCTTTCGGAGTCACTTTGCCGACGAGAATGTCGCCGGAGCGGACTTCGGCGCCGATGCGCACGACACCGTCTTCATCGAGGTTGCGGAGTTTGAATTCTGAAACGTTGGGGATGTCGTGAGTCGTGACTTCGGGCCCGAGCTTGGTATCGCGAACGACGCAGACGAACTCCTCCATGTGAATGGATGTAAATCGTGCCTCTTTGGCGAGCTTCTCGGAAATAACGATGGCGTCTTCGAAGTTGGCGCCGAACCACGGCAAGAACGCCACGCGGACGTTCTGACCGATGGCGAGCTGACCGCCGACCGACGTCGAGGTATCGGCAAGCAGGCCGCCCTTTTTCACGTGGTCGCCGACGGAAACCGCCGGACGCTGATGGAAGGTCGTGAATCCGTTGGTGCGGGAGAAATTGACGAGTTTGTATTCTTTGGTCTTGCCGTCTTGGTTCTTGACCTTGATGGACTGGGAGTCGGCGTAGGTGACTTCGCCGGCGTCTTCGGCAACAATGAGGCGGCCCGAGTCCCGCGCAGCTGCGCTCTCCACACCCGTCGCCACATACGGCGCATCCGGAACCACGAGCGGCACGGCCTGTTTTTGCATGTTCGAGCCCATGAGTGCGCGGTTGGCGTCGTCGTTTTCCACGAACGGAATCATGGCGGTCGCGACGCTAAACGGCTGGTTGGTGGCGACTTCGACGAAGTCGACGTCGTCACGCTTCACGAGCGTCGGCTTGCCTTCACGGCGCACCTCGACGAATTTCTCGGTGATGTGGCCATTGTCGTCGCGCGCCGTACCGGCGTGCGCGATAGCATACTGTTCTTCTTCGAGTGCGTTGAGGTATTTGATTTCTTTGGTGATAGAACCCTTCTCCACTTTCGCATACGGCGTCTCGATGATGCCGAATTCGTTGGGGCGGGCGTAGAGCGACATGTGCAATACGAGTCCGATGTTCTTGCCTTCCGGTGTGTGAATCGGACAGACGCGGCCGTAGTGCGAAGAGTGCACGTCGCGTACTTCCAAGCCAGCGCGCTCCGAAGTAAGGCCGCCGCGGCCGAGCGTCGAGAGTGTGCGGAGATGCTCTATTTCGTCGAGGGTGTTGTACTGCTGCATGAGCTGGGAGAGCTGGTCGGTCGTGAAGAACTCGCGGATAGCGGCCTGAAACGGACGCGGATTGACGAAAGAAACGGGCGTCGTCGTTTCGGGGTCCACCATCGCCATGCGGTCCTGAATGTTGCGCTTCATGCGGGAAAGGCCCACGCGCATGCGCTGTTCGAGCAGTTCACCGGCAAAGCGGACGCGGCGGAAGCCGAGGTGGTCGATATCGTCGGCTTCGGCATTCGGACTGACGTTGCTTTCGGCGATGTGGGTCACTATTCGCACCACGTCATCGAGCGAGAGCGTGTTGTGCGCGAGGTCGGACTCCTTGATGCCGAGCTTGAAACGGCGGTTGAAATGGAAGCGGCCGACGCGCGAGAAGTCGTAGCGTTCGGCGGAGAGGATGTTCTCGACGTGGTCGCGGGCAGTCTCGGGCGTCGCGATATCGCCGTCGCGCAGGCGGCGGTATATCTCGACAAATGACTCCTCCTGCGTGTGTGCGTGGTCGTGACCGAGCGAGAGTGCGATAGCGTCGCGTGCCGCCTGCGACTTGTCGAAGCGGCCGAGGATTTCTTTGTCGGTCGTGAGACCGAGGACACGCAAAAGCGATGTCACCGGAAAACGGCGCTTGCGGTCGACTTTGACATAGATGCCGCCGTCGGGGTCGGACTCTATCTCTATCCAGACGCCGCGGGCGGGGATAATCTTGGCGGCAAAATAGTTTTTGCCTTTGTAGGGCACACTCTCGAAGAACACGCCGTACGAGCGGGCGAGCTGGGGGACGACGATACGCTCGACGCCGTTGATGATGAAGGTGCCGTGCGCGGTCATCCACGGGAAATCCGCGAGGAAAATCTCCTGCTCTTTCTTGTCGCCGGTCGTTTTGTTCTTGAGACGCACCACCATGCTAAGCGGCGCTTCGTAGGTCTTCATCGCGCGCTTCGCGTACTGCTCATCCCAGCGCAAATCACCGAAGGTGAACTTCACGAGCTCGAGCTCAAACTTTTTGCCCGAGTGGTCCGCGATAGGAGAAAACTCTTTGAAGACGCGCTCCGCGCCTCCTTCCACGAAATCCGTGAACGACTTTATCTGCGACTCCACGAGACTCGGGAGCTTCACGAGCGGCTCACGGAACTTACCGAAATACTTCTGCGGACGCTGTTTAATTCTCACCATGTCACAATGCGCTACCCTAATCCCACCAAGGCGGGACTAGGTTTGGACCCGTTATTAAATTTTCTTATCGAAAAGCATCTTTCGATGCCACCTCCATTGCCTGAAAAGCGCAGCCGCAACACAATCAGCTTAGAGCAAATGTCGGCACAATATATATGAAGAGTCTGTGAGTGTCAAGAAAAATCAAAAAGGGATCGGGCGCCGGCAGGTGTACCGCCGGCGCCCCTCGTGACGTGTTCTGGCCAGAACACACTACCGACTTGATAGAACGACCGGATTCGTACGGGAATAGGTGTACGCCCGAGCGCTACGCAAGCCAGAACCACTGCAGTCGGTCCGATGCTTCAGCATGCCGGGAGGCACGCCTTGGCCACGGACTTCAGGGCTTTGAAAGAATAGCCCCGTTGGCAGGTCCGAACACCGTACCTTCGGTACGGATGAACCGTTGCCGGCTCCGTTCGCTTGCGCGGGTTCTGCATCCCGCGTGGTCTTTTTTACCATGGCGCTGTTTCCCCTTTCTCGCCATAACCTTACCCGTGCCATTTTGGACAGGCTTCGGTCTATGCAGAGACTACCTCTGAGAGAGTCAGGAATCAAGTCTTGCGGGTGGATTTCTTCCACTCATCAATCTTGCCATGGTGGCCGGACAACAGGACTTTCGGGACGCGATATTTTTTTCCTTTCCACAGGAGCGTCTCGGGGCGTGTGTAGACTTCGGGAGAAGAAACGCGGCTCGCTTCGAGCGATTCGGCTTTACCCAAGACACCCGGCACAAATCGCGCCACCGCGTCGATGATAGTCACCGCAGGCAACTCGCCGCCGGTGAGTACGTACGGGCCGACCGAGACTTTCTTGGCCTTTAGTATTTTCTGCACGCGTGCATCAATCCCCTCGTAGTGTCCGCAAATTAAAACAAGATGTTTGACTTCCATTCTCTTATGTTTCTTAGTTGAGGAAGTTAAACTTGCACAACTAAAACTCTTTGCCATATTTTCGTCAAATTGCTTTCCATCGGTGGAAAAAAATATCTTTTCGACGTTCTTCTTGCTCCCTATCGCCTTTTCCACCGCACGCAAAATCGCGTCGGGCTCGAGCACCATGCCGGGGCCTCCGCCGTACGGCCGGCGGTCCACACGTCCGTATTTGTCGCGTGTGAATTCTTTGGGGTCGTAGTACGAGACTTTTATCTTCTTGTCCTTCGTGGCGCGCCCCAAAATCGACGCATTCAAATACGGCTCGATGGATTCAGGAAACAAAGTAACGATGTGAAAATGAATCATAATGAATTCTTATCTGGAAAAACGAGCGTATTGGTTCTTTGCCGTGTTCGCAGCCGCGACGGCGGCGAGATTCAGCGCTGGCGCAGCAGCGCCAGACAGCGACGGCAAAGAACTAATACCGAGTGACGCTTTCAACAGAAAAATGTTGTTCTCAAAAAACATTGCCGCCGAGCGTCAGCCTTTCAAATCCTTAATGACGTCGTCCACCGTCGTGTCGCGCACGTACGGCTCGGAAGGAGCGCTATCGCTCATCCCCTGCTGTCCGCGCTCACTGCCTTCCGGCTCTTCAATCTTAAGATTCACACGCGCGTCGTTTTTCATACCGACAACACGGAGCACGGTGCGGATGGCCTTGGCGGTCGCACCCGAGCGGCCGATGACCTTGCCCATGTCTTCTTGGTGCACGCTGAGCGTAAGGAGTACGCCCATCTCATCCACGACGCGGTTGATTTTCACGTCTTCCGGATGGTCTACGAGTGCCTTGATAACGTATTCCAGA
>MFLL01000018.1 GCA_001781335.1 Candidatus Kaiserbacteria bacterium RIFCSPHIGHO2_02_FULL_55_25
AGGGGTAACACGTCGATCTGCAAAATCGATACGCGCGGGTTCGAGTCCCGCTCAGGCCTCAATTGGTATATAGTTCCCTATAATGTCGGGGTGGCGTAATTGGTAGCCGCGTTTGACTTAAGATCAAATGCTCGAAAGAGCGTGAGAGTTCGAGTCTCTCCCCCGACACATAATGAGTAAATTCAAAAGCACCCTATCGCTGATGTGGCTTCCGATTTTTGCGTTCGCCGCATTCGCTTCTTTCTATGCGGTATGGGGATTGCTCGGCCTTCCACCACAGGCGGAAGTAATTGAGTTGGCGCGGGGGTATTTCCAGACATACGGCCTTATCACAGTGTTTATATGCGCAATGCTTGAGGCCATGCTTCTCGTCGGATGGTACTTCCCGGGCAGTCTGGTCATCGTGCTCGCCGTCGTCGTGGCGGGCAACGACATAGCCCAGGTCATCGGTGTTGCAGTAGTCACAACACTCGGTTTTCTCGTCGCATACACATTCAATTACTTCATGGGTGAATACGGCTGGTACAAATTGTTTGCCGCACTCGGATTTCGTGAACCGCTTGAAAAAGCGCAAAAACAGCTGACGAAGTACGGCCCGCGCGCCATATTTCTCACCTATTGGCATCCGAACCTTGGTGCACTTACCGCGACCGCCGCGGGCATACTTTTTGTGCCCTTCCGCACTTTTATTGTGTACTCCATCGGCGCGACAGTGGTGTGGGACACCTTCTGGACCATTGTCGGGTACACGCTCGGCAATACCGCCATCACTGTTATCGGACCGAAATTCGTAGTCGCGTTCATCGCGCTCTGGATAGCGTGCATATTCATCTTCAGAACCAAAAGTGAGGCGGCCAAGGCTGCTCTGCCGCCGGTATGATTTTCCTCCAGTGGACCCTTTTTTACGCAGTGCCGGCGGCCGTTGCAGTCTACTTAAAAAATAAACAACCCCGTGTAAGAAATCGGGTTCTTATTCTACACGCGGGCGTTATCGTATCCGTAATTCTCTTGAGTGCCGTGGGTCTGCGGCTGACGTGGCAATTCTCACTTCTTTCCCTTGTCGCTACCGTAGCCGGAGTACTCTTTTCAACGTATCTGCTCGGCACGCACGGTACTCTGTATTCTCTTTCAGCGTTCATACAGGAGTGGTGCATATTGCTCGCGGGGAGTTATCTCTCAGACGGATACGGCGTTGTCTTCGGTGCAGCAGCAACGGCGCTTGTCTTCGCCTTCGCACACCAGACGGTCGAACGGGAACTCATATGGAAACTGCCGCTGATATTTCTTTGGGGCTGTGTCTCAATCATTCTCTACTCATGGCTTCACGACCCGCTGCTCAATATCGGGCTCCATGCGGGCCTCGGCGTGATTTTGATTTACAAAGGATTTTTGTTTACGAACCGCGGCAGGGATATTGTCCTTTAATATCTGAGATATTCATGTAAAATCTCTTGGACCGCCCATTTTTTTTGGTCGGTATGCCCCGCCCGTAGCTCAGTTGGTAGAGCAGTCGCCTCTTAAGCGAACGGTCGTTGGTTCGAATCCAACCGGGCGGACAAAAGACACAAACACCTGCCCTGCGGCAGGTTTTGTGCTTTTGTCCGAGACGGGGCGATGTGAGGCCAACAGGCCGAACAGCGAGTCGTGGTCAGAAAAGTTTTGCTGCGACGGCAGCAAAACTATTTGTGACGACATGTGTTAATTTGTCCGGGTCGGGGCGTGATGACATGGCATCGCGGGGACGCTAGCTCTTGCCCGCATCCACACCCACCGCTTCGGAAATATTCTTGAATCCATCGCGCTCGAGAAGCGCGGGCAGGTCGGCACAAATTTCGGCCGGTACCTGAGGGCCCTCCCATACGGTCGCCGATACGAGTTGTACGAGTGATGCACCATTGCGAATTTTGCGGTATGCATCTTCGGCGTTGAATATCCCGCCGCAGCCGATGATAGCGAGACGTCTCTTCACATGATTGTATGCAAGCTTTACGAGGTGGTCGGAACGCTTTTGACACGGCATGCCGCTCCAATTGCCGGGGAATTTTTCGAGTGTCGCAAGCTCTTCGGGGATAAACGCGGAATCTTTGCGGTTGATTTGCAGGTTGCCGAAGATAACCGCCGCGACGGGAAATTGCATAATCGTGTCGAGCAGTGCTTTCACGCCGTCGTCCCCGAGGCCGATGGGCATTTTGATAAATAGCGGTTTTGGGAGTTTGAGGTCGCTAATCATCTTGAGGAGCGGCGCGAGATGTTCCGGTTCGTAAAAGGAAACTTCTTTGAGCATGTTGGGACAGCTGATGTTAAGCTCAAAATAGGAGAACGGGACTTTCGAGTCACGCGCTTTCGTGAAGGCCTCAACGATGTCAGCATAGGAAACGGGATATGTGTATTCCTTGAGCGGATTCGTGCGGCCGACAGAAATGCCCACCGGCACGCGCCACGTCTGCCCCTTGATGCGCTTGAGCACATTACTCATGCCGGTCGATTTGAATCCTTTGTATACCAACATGGTGCGCGATTTCACGAGACGCTTGATGCGGGGATACGGATTCCCTTCGTACGCGCCGTTGGTCACCGTGCCGACACTCTGGAAACCGAAGCCGAGGCCGTCGACGATGCGCGGCATTTGCGCCTCGTGGTCGAACCCTGCAGCGAGGCCGATGGGATTTTCAAATTCAATGCCCGCAACGGTGGTCTTGAGAGAGGGATGCGACACGCGCAGGAGACCGCGCATGAGCGACGGAATGCCGGGAACTTTCCCCATCATCTCGCTCATGTCGAGCACAAAATCGTGAGCCGGTTCGGAGTCGGAGAGAAATATGAGCGGCGTAAGCGCGCGGTACGACTTCCCCACCAAATGCACGAATGCGCCTTTCATGGGAGCCAGTATATCCCCGCTGGGCAAAACGACGAATTGTTTGTTAGGATGTCCAACATCGGGCAGGTGGCGAAATTGGTAGACGCGCATGGCTTAGGACCATGTCCCGCAAGGGGTTGGGAGTTCGAGTCTCCCCCTGCCCACATAAAGATTCTATTGCCCGTAGAAGAGAGGCGGAGCGGTCACGTTGTTGATGCGGCCCACGTCGGGGTTCCCTGCATTGAGGCCGAGTGTGTTGTCGATGATGTTGAGGATGCCGAAGACGGAAACCATGATGAGCATGCCGACGATGCCCCAGAGCATGTGCTGTTTGCCGGAGGCGTTCTCGCCGCCCTCGTCGAGGTTCCAGAGAAATTGTACGAGCCCCCAAATGAACAGGAAGAAGCCGAACGTGAAAATGACGAGAATCGCCGGGTCGATGATGAGGTCGACGAATCGGCTGACGATATCTGAAGCGGCATTCATACATCAGTCCCGCCTGCGCGGGTGCCGCATTAGTACGAGACCGTATTAATTTGGATACCCTTCGGGATGATAGGGTCTGTCGAGGTTACTTTGAACGTGTTCTGCAAGAGGCGAATAATGCCCCAGATGGACACCATGACGAAGATAGCGATGACGCCGTACATCATAATCTGCAGTCCTTCCGATTTGCTTTCGCTGCTGTCGAGCCCGAAGAGGTACTTGATGAGACCCCAGAAGAAAACGACGATTGCGAGTGTGATGAAAAGACCGATAAGGGCGTTCAGGAACGTATTGAAGAGCGACAGCGTGTCGAAGAGACTTGCGGCGCCGGCAAGCGCCGGAAGGGTGAGCAAACCGACGGTGAGAGCGGAAGAACCGATAATTCGTGCACGCATACTGGTGATGGTTAAAATAATTATTATATAAGCCCTTTCATCGTATCCCGCAGAGGGGAAAGCGCAATAGACAGGGGCGGCCCAATGTGGATAGCTTGTCAGTGCTCATCGGCGTCCTTTTTCGGCTTTGCCGTGGCGACGGTCATAATCACCCATACGATGGCAAGGAATATAATGATACCGAAGACAAAGGCGGCGGCGGCTTTGTATACCTGAACGAAATGCACGAGCATGAGCAGTACAACCAGCACAAACATGACCACGACAGCCCATTCCATGATGTGAATCATCTCGTCGCGATAGCTCGGCCACGCGCCGCGCCTCACGAACCAGCCGATGAGTGCACCGAAAAACATGAGGAAAGCGGCGACCAGCATGAGGCCGACCAGTATGTTGAACACCCCCGTGACTACCGAGAGTGTTTGGGCAAAGACGACTTCCGGCAGCAGTGCGGGAAGAAACGCGAGCGCGAGGTAGCGCATAGTTATTCGAAAGTTTGCGGCACCTGGAACGAAGCCGGACTTTCGCTTTCGCCGGTCGTCGGGTTGTACGGATTATTGCCGAAAAGAGTGTTCTGCAGAAGGTCGAGTATTCCCCAGATGCTCACCATGATAAATATCACGAGAATGCCCCACACGAAATATGCGCGGGCAGTCTTGCCGCCCTCGTCACTCATTTTCAAGATATTGGTCGAAACACCGTAGAAGTAAATAACGATGCCTGCGAGCACGAGAAGCCCTACGCCGCTGTCGAGTATCGCTACGATAAGGTTCGCGAGCTCCTCAAAGGTACGCGGCGCGGATGCGAGAGCGACTGTCGGCAAGAGCAGAAGCGCGAGCAGGAGTGCGCGGAGAAATTTCATACGTCAGCGGGTAAGCTGTGTAACGGTACCGCCGATAAGCGTGGCGATGACCCACGCGCCGAGGATAAGAATGGCACCGATGACTACGTAGAAAAAATTATTGCGCGCGGCGGCAAGCTTTTCCGTATTGCCCTGCGCGGAGACAAACATAAAACCCGCGTAGACGATAAAGAGCGAGATGATGGGGAGCGCCACCATGACAAGGACCTTGAGCGCTCCCGCGATGAACTCCGCGATACCGTTGAACTGTAGCGGGTTTTGCAGAGAATTTCCGACGCCAGACGAAATCGGTTCGCCGAGCGCAATAGAAACGTTCGCGAGAGCGATAACGAGCGAGACAATAACAAACCTCACCGATGCCAAAAATTTGCTGATGATGTGCGTCATAGTCCCAATAGGTGTGCCATTTCCTGGTCGGCTCGCTGTACGGCTTCGGTGAGAAGCGACGCACCGCTCGTCGTGTTCTCAATCATACCGCGGAAAATACTCTCTGTCTGGGCGGGGTCGGGGTCCACCCACGTGCGGACGATGATGGCCTGTTTGTTGAACAGCTCGTCGTCGCCCTGCGCTCCGAGCGACAAGACATCGCGGCGCGCGGACGGCATGCCGAGCGCCACGGAAAGGGACTTCGACATGTCGGCCGCCGCCAAGAGGTAGGCGATAGTGATGGCACCCGTCGGATTCTGCGCGGTTCTCGGTATGGCGAACCCGTACACGCGCCCCGTATCAATCGCTGTGGCGGCGCCGCGTATTTGCGGAATGGGGGTGACGGCGAAGTTGAGATTGGGATTCATGCGCAAAATGAGTGGCTGTTCGCTCGCGTAGCCCACATAGAGCGCCAGGTCGTTCGCCGCAAAAGACTGCCTCGCCTCGGGGCGCGAACGGTTCCAGGTGTAGTCATCCTTCGACGGGTCGGAAAATTCGGTATAGAAGCGCAGCGCGCTCGGTGTCGCCTGTGTCGTGTCCCCCGTTCTCGGCGCGAGCGCGGGAATAACTTTGCCGGATTGGTCGCGGGTCGTGATGAGCCCGCCCGCCTGCAGGATGAGGAGGCTCAAGATGTCTTTTGCGTTGTTCACATTTATATACTCGCCGAAACTTATCGCACTTTTCTTGATGGTGCCGCCGTCGCTCCTCACGGTAATCCTCCGCGCGATGTCGTAAAGCTCGTCCCAGTACTGCGGCGGCTTGGCGTATCCGGCCGAAGACAACATGTCTTTGTTCCAATACAAGACAAGCGGGTCGACGGAAAGCGGTACGGCCAGGACCCCGCCCTCCGCGATGAACGGCTTCGCGGCGTCGACGAATGTCCCTTGGAATTGCGCGGTCGAGAGTGATGCAGACGGTATCGGGATGAGTTTGGCCGCCTGTGAATACGCGTAGTCCTGCCGCAGGAGGAACAAGTCGGGACCTTGTCCTGCCGCGAGCGCATTCGTGAGGTCGTTGATATACGTATCGGCGTTTTTCTGCACATAGGTCACCTGCGCAAGCCGCGGCTCGGTTTCGAACCCTTGGCGGATGACAGTGTTGAAAGCGGTTTGGTCGAGTGTACCCCAAATCGTGACCGTGCCGACGGTGCTCGCGGAGTTCCCTCCCACCGCAAGTGCGAAAATCAGGACCGCGGCGACGGCGACCGCGGCAAATGTGGCCACGAGGATTATCTGAAACAGGGACATCCCTTTCATACTTTTCTTGCTACGGGCCGGAAGATGAGTCCGTAGTGATGCGCGCCTGCCTTGAATTGCGTAAGGGGTTCAAAACCCGATTGCGCGGCAAGCTCGAGCACTTGTTCTTTTTTTACGACCTCTTTTTTGATGGGTCCCATACCGCCGAATGATTCACTCCAGTCTATCACCGCGAGACGACCGATGGGCTTCAATATCCGCCACGCCTCGGCGAACAGTGCTATCTTGTCTTCGACTTGAAAAAGAAGATTCGAGATGAGCACGAGGTCGGCGTGCCTATCGGCGATCTTGCTCCCGCCTTGCTTCTCTAGGTCGCCCCAGATAATTTCCACATTTTGATACCCCCGCTTATGCGACTCGTTCTTGATGCGACGCAGGAGGTCTTGCTGGACATCTATTGCATAGACGTGGCCGGTACCCTGCAAACGCTCCGCGATGGCATACACATACGCACCCGAGCCTGCGCCGAAATCAACGACGGTCATTCCTGTATCAACACCGAGCACAGCCACGTTGCGTGCGGGGTGCGCAAAACCTGCCGTATTGAGTGCGGTCATGTATCGCTCATTATATAGCAAGCGACGGCGCCAAGGCGCCGTCGCAACGATATTCTGTGGGCAATTTTAGACCTTGGCAAGTGCTTTGTCTTTTACCGAGTTCAGAACACCGCTAATGCGGTCGCATTCACTCGCAAGGTGTTCAAACTCTTGGACAATCCGGCGTAGCACTCGGGTAACCACCCAATCAATATCCGACTCGGCATCGATGTCGAGCCGAACACGCTCTTTGACTTCGCGACTTAGCTTGATTCCTTGTCCGTCGATGACAACGAGCGCCACGACATCCAATTCGTGAACGTTGAAGCCGAGGGATGTATACGGCAGCAGTCGCATAAGCTCAATGAACTGCGACACCTCGGTGTCTTGAGTCCTTTCATAGAGACAGCGACCCAGAGCCATCACCGTGTTCATCGCGTCCTTTCCGACAGGACCGCGACCACGTTCGTAAACGTCTGCAATCGTGAGTTTCATCGTTCACTCCATATGGGCCCCAGAGCCCTTCATGCCTGCTCCCAAGAGCAACTAACGACACTATTGTTCTTTATGCGAAAACGGTCAAGCGGCCGCCTCCCCTGCTTCAAAAATCACAAACGAGGCGACCGAGTCCCCTTCGCGCATTTTCAACATAACGAACATAACGACATCGTAAGTCGTTATGGGCGTGTCATACTAATGCTTATGGAGCTTTTCCATGTTTTGAATCGAGGCGTCGAAAAAAGGAATATTTTTCTGGACGACAAAGATCGCTTCCGCTTTGTCCACGGACTTCTACTCTTTAACACCACGCGGCCGGCAAACAACACGACTTACCTAATCGAAAATAACGACATCGTAAGTCGTTATACGGAGCGTGTCGTTGATATCCATGGTTGGTGTTTGATGAAGAACCACTATCACCTTTTACTTTCCGAACGTGTGGAAAGTGGAATCTCGATACTCATTCGGAAACTGAACATCGGGTATGCCAAGTATTTCAACGAACGATACAAACGTAGCGGTTATCTCTTCCAAGGCCGAACAAAAAAGATACGCGTAAACTCCGAGGCTTACTTTATGCACATATTAAACTATGTACATTTCAATCCGCTTGACTATATGCAAGAAGGCCGGGCGTGGCGCTTTCATGGCATCAAAAATCCCGCGCGAGCGCACGCGCATTTGATGAAGTATCGCTGGAGCAGCTATCAAGACTATTGCGGCAAACCCAACTTTCCCTCGATACTCGCTACTGACCTTTTTGGGGAATCACCCGCAAAGTTCAAAAGACATATTATTGACTACTCCGGCACAAACCATGCAGATGTGCCGACGCAGTTCCTTCTTGAATGAGCAATAACGACTTACGATGTCGTTATGGTTCTGTATAGCAAGCGGCGCGCCCTAGGCGCGCCGAACTCAACACTCGTCCGAAAGTCGGCTCAAGCGCTCGGCTCTTCGGTCTCAAAAATCACAAACGAGGCGACCGAGTCCCCTTCGCGCATTTTCATGACGCGCACGCCTTGCGTCGCGCGGGAGAGTGTAGAGATTTCATCCAAGCCCGTGCGAATGGTTTGCGATTTCTTGGACATTGCGACGAGTTCACCGCCGCCGAGTATCACGGCGCCACCGACGAGCTGCTTGGTCTTTGCTGTAATAGACATAGTCTTGATGCCGCTTCCGCCGCGTCCCTGTACTTTGTATTCATCGAGCTTTGTTTTCTTGCCGTAGCCGGTCGACGAGAGCACGAGCAATTCGCCTTTGGCACTCTTGGGGACGACACCACTGCCGACGACGCTGTCGCCGCTGCCGAGTTTGATGCCGCGCACGCCCGCCGCCTGCCGCCCCATCTCGCGCACGTCTTTTTCGTCAAAGCGGATGGACTGACCTTTTGCCGTGACTAGAAATACCGAATCACCCTTGCGAACGAACTGCGCGGAGATGAGCGAGTCGCCTCTATCGAGGGTTATCGCGATGAGTCCCGAACGGCGCACTTCGCGGAATTTGTCGGCCGATGTCTTCTTGACCGTGCCGTCTTTCGTCGCCATCAAGAGCGTGAGCCCTTCGGCGGCTTTTTTCTCCTTGGGCATCGCGAGGATTGAGGTAATTTGCTCACCCTGTTCGAGCGAAATGAAATTCATGATTGATTTGCCCTTGGTCGCGCGGCGGCCTTCCGGCAGGTCGTACATCTTGAGCTGGTAGACCTTGCCGCGGTCGGAGAAGAAAAGTAGGTCGGAGTGCGCGGAGGCCGTGAGGAATTGCGTCACGAAATCTTCCTCCTTGGTATCGAGGTCCACCACACCCACACCGCCGCGCTTCTGCCGGCGGTACTCCGCGGGATTCGTGCGCTTGATGTAGCCGCCCTGCGTGAGTACGAGCACCGAGTCTTCATCGGCGACCAAATCTTCGGCACTAAGAATTGTCGCGCCGCGCTTCACGATTTTGGTGCGGCGGTCATCGCCGAATTTCTCGACGACTTCGCGGATTTCTTTCTTGATGAGCTCCATGAGTTTCTTTTCGCTCTTGAGAAGCGCGGTGAGTTCTTCGATGAGCGCCTGCACTTCTTTGAGCTCGTCTTCTATCTTCTTGCGTTCGAGACTGGCGAGCTTGGAGAGACGCATTTCGAGAATGGCATTGGCCTGCAGTTCGGAGAATTTGAACTTCGACATTAACTGCGCGCGGGCGTCGTCGACATCCTTGCTCTTTTTTATAAGCGCGATGATTTCGTCGATATGGTCGAGCGCTTTCTTGAGACCGAGCAAAATGTGCTCACGCGCCTGCGCGATGCGGAGGTCGTATTTTGTGCGGCGCGTCACCACCTCTTTGCGGTGCGCGATGAAATACTCGAGGAGCGCTTTGAGGCTAAGCGTTTGCGGGACGCCGTCCACGAGCGCGACAACGTTGTAATGGAAAGTCTCTTCGAGCTGGGTGTGTTTGTACAGATAATTGAGCACCGTCTGCGGATGCGCGTTGTTCTTGAGCTCGATGACGATGCGGATGTCTTTGGTCGACTCGTCGCGGATGTCGCGCACTCCCTCGAGTTTTTTCTCGTGCACGAGGTCGGCGACTTTCGTAATCAAATCGGCTTTCACCACGCGATATGGAATCGATGTGATGATGATTTCGTAGTCGCCTTTTTTGCCCTCGGTGATTTCGGCATTGCCGCGCACCACGACACCGCCACGGCCCGTACCGTAGGCGTGCTTGATATCGGTCTGATTGAACGCGATACAGCCCGTCGGGAAATCCGGACCCTGTACGAATTGCAACAGGTCGTCGGTCGTCGCTTCCGGATTCTCTATGAGATGAATCGCGGCATCGCACACCTCGCGCAGATTGTGCGGCGGAATGTTGGTCGCCATACCGACGGCGATGCCGAGCGTGCCGTTGAGCAAAAGATTCGGAATTGCCGCGGGCAACACACTCGGCTCCTGTTTTGTGTTGTCGTAGTTGGGGCGGAAGTCCACGGTCTCTTTTTCGATGTCGCGAATCATTTCGCCCGCGAGCTTCGACATCTTGGCCTCGGTGTAGCGGTAGGCAGCCGCGCCGTCACCGTCGATAGAGCCGAAGTTGCCTTGGCCGATGATGAGCGGATAACGCATCGAAAAATCCTGCGCCATTTTCACCATTGCGTCGTACACCGATGCGTCGCCGTGCGGGTGGTATTTGCCGAGCACGTCGCCGACGACGGTCGCCGATTTGCGCGTCTTTGCATTCGCCGAGAGTCCGGCTTCGAGCATGGCGTAGAGAATGCGGCGGTGCACCGGCTTGAATCCGTCGCGCACATCCGGAAGCGCGCGCGCCGTGATGACGGTCATCGCGTAGTCGAGATACGAC
Organism: Candidatus Kaiserbacteria bacterium RIFCSPHIGHO2_02_FULL_55_25; assembly: GCA_001781335.1. Lineage (GTDB taxonomy): Bacteria > Patescibacteriota > Minisyncoccia > Phycocordibacterales > UBA2100 > UBA10103. The sequence continues at coordinate 10,656 of MFLL01000018.1, forward strand.
TCGCGCATCTCGGTCGTGATGTTGCGCGAAATTACATTCACATGAGCCGGCTTTACCGGCTCATTATCAGGCTTTTTCTCGTCTTTCCCGCGTGCCATATATGCATGAATTATACCAAATCTGCGGAGCAAAATCCACTCGAAAATGGCTCAACGTGGGCAATAATTACTAGTTGACACCTGGGCAACAATAATGTAGTTTCTTCACAGCAAGGAGGGTTCACAATGTCCGATATCGCCGAAGAGGCTAGTAAACTCAGACTTTCTGAGTTTCTCAGTGAACTGTTCGTCGCGGAGGCACTCAAGAAGCATGTCAGACTACGTCCCGATCAGTCGCGACTGCGACTTGCCAGGAGCCTCGCGCTTGAGCTCAAGAGCGACTGGGAAACCATTATCGTATCGAAATTCCTCGAGAGTTACACTTTCAGGGACATACGCCGTTTCCCAAATGTCGGAAGAAAATCCATCGGCTGGCTCATAATGTTTTTGGCAGCGTTCGGGCTTCGTTTACGTGGCACAAATTCCGACGTCGGGACTCGAACCGTTCTCAGTGCTGAAGCAGAATCCGTCTTGGCCATGCTGTAACCGAACCGCATCATTGACTGGCAAGAGGCCACGTCGGTGATGCGGTCTTTTGTTTAGTCTTCATCCGTTAGGCGTCGCCTAACGGATTTTCAGGCAAGCGTACGATAGTAGTCGATTGCATCTTGAATCACAGCACTCGCGTTCGGTATTGTTTCCGAAAGGAGCTTAATTGAATCCTCATCCAAGATACGCCGTTCGACACGACTTGCGCCGTAATAATCCGGAAAACTGCTATACGGATATTTTTTCAACCTATCTTCTATCACTCGCAGGGTGAGCTTGCTTCCCTTTTTCCATTGACGGTCGAATATTTCTGCGGCATTTAGGTGGACGTATTGAGGTATATGTCGAAAGTATTTGTCTGTGCCGACGTGCCGTGAACGAAACGGTTTATAAAAGAGGTTCCCGACTCGCTGATTTTTCTCGTTAAAGTACATGGTGTAGCTCGTGCCCAGCCGATGCATGAATCTCGAGATACCACCTTCGACTATTTCTTGCAGCAATAAGTGGAAGTGGTTCGGCATCAGACAATACGCCCCAATCGCGACAATGGGTTCGCCTCTATCGACCGAGAAAATCTTCTCATGCGTATAGTGATCAAAATTTTTTCGATTGGGTGTGTCCTCCCCGTTTGATAAATACAGTGTTTGCAAAAAACGTTTGCAGTCCCACTCCGAATCAAACACGTTCCGCTTATCGATGCCGCGGTTGTAGCAGTGGTACCACTCACCAACTTCGATCGGTTCCCTGCGATAACCCATGAACACAGTGTAGCAGAATCCGTCAGGCGACGCCTAACGGATTTCGCGCCTAACGGATTTCGCATAGGCTAGTAGGAGGTGGGGTTGCCGAAGTTGTCGGCGCCGTTCCCTATCTGTTGTATCTGGAGTTGCTGTTGGCCGCCGACCTGTTGGGCTGCGGCGTCGTTCCTAATATTATAGAGGTCTTCCGGCGTCTGGCCGTTGGACTGCTCTATCTCCCGTTGCGCCTGTTGGGTCCCCGTGGGATTGAATTCATTTTGCGCGCCGCTGTCGAGATTCACCTGCAGCTGCCCGCTTTGGATGCGTCTAAAAAACAAAATCGCCCATGCGATGAGCAGGACCGAAATAACGAAAACCGCTATCCCGCCCGCGACGACTTTGCGTTCGTCTTTGGGCCGGTCCTTGAGATTGTTTATCGTCTTCTGCACTACCACTCCTCTATTATATATCAGGCGGACAGCACAACGACCTCGTTTTCCTTGCCCGCGACATCGCGTGGCTTGATGGTCAGTTTGTCCACCGGCTTCGTACCCTCCGCGCCCGACTCTTTGAGGAATTGTTTGAGAGTTTTGTCGTCGTAGAGAATCGGAATGATTATTTTCGCCTCGAGCTTCACCGCAAGCTTGGCTGCCTCCGCCGGATTGAGTGTGCCCTGCCCGCCTATGGGAACAATGAGCACGTCAGGCTCATCCATCTCGAGCACTTCCGTCGGCAGGTCGAGGTCGCCGAGCGCACCGAGATAGAGCACAGAAAGCCCGTCGAGGTGTATGGAGTAGATAGTATTGGTTTTCGGTTCACCCCCATACTTCGAGCCCGAGGGAAAACCGGAAGCTGTAATTTCTTTGACCTCGTACTCCCCCGGCCCCGTGACAAGGAACGGTTGCTTCTCGCCGCGTCCAGCTTCCGAAGCACCGTTCATGTCAGGATGATTGAGACTGACGAACGCGACATCGGCGCCAAAATTGACCGCTTTGAAATTCTTTGACGCCTTTGAGACCGGACCAAGCACTAGCGTCGTATCCCCCGCGCTCGCCCGCACGCATGCCCCCTCGTGAAATGTCAAAATCATGGCGGCATTGTATCACTTTTTGTTATACACACACGCCCTTGACCGTTTCTTCATGAGGCGTAGCGTTAGTGGTAGTCCCACGGTACCCGTCTAGCCGTGGCGCTTTTCAATCACAGACGGGAAGGGGCCGCAGAAATGCACAAGACAGTATTTTGTATTACAGCCGCGTGCCTGCTCGCGATGGGCACGGCACGAGCGCAAGAATCGCCGGGATGCTCACTCAGCGTCAACGTCATTGAAAAGTCGACGGAGCGGGGCTACGGCATCTATATCGAGGGCGTCGCCGTCGATTGTAAGACCAAGGACGACACCTATCGGGCAATAGCGGCCGGCATTCAAGCGTTTCAGAAAGCCGCTACGCTTGAGCAGAATCCGCTCAAGTCGCAATGCTATGAACTGCCCGCTTGGAAACCGGTGGAATGCCGCTCGACTGCGGCATTCGGTCCCGACATCAAGTAATTGCCCTCGAACGAAGACCCCGGCGCGGCGCCGGGGTCTATGTTATTTCTGACCCGACTGTTCTTTCAGTAAGTCGCGGATTTCGGAGAGCAACTTTTCCTCGGTGGAGATGGGCACCGGCGGAGCGGCCTGTTCCTCCTGCTCCGCTTTGCGCTGGAGACGCGCAACCGCACCCGAGAACAATTTGTAAATGATGAAAATCGAGAGGCCGACGACGAAAAAATTGAGGGCCGCCTGGATGAGGTGGCCATATCCGATGATGAGCGCTGGTACATATGCACCCGTCACGGCCTCTGTACCTTCTCCGCGAATGACCAAGCCCCATTTACTGAAATCTACATTGTTCGTGGCTAGAGAAAGGATCGGGGTAATGATATCTGTCACGAGCGAATTTACTATCGCACCGAAGGCGCCGCCCAAAACGACGGCGACCGCGAGCTGAACCGCATTCCCCTTGGCGGCGAACTTCCAGAATTCGCTGAAAAAACCGCCGACTCTTTCCATGTCCCTGAAAACCATGCGAATACTGTATCACAAACGTCTTGCGTAGGCGCGAACATTCATATATATTGTGCCAACGCCCGATAGGGCGATTCATTATTATTAGTAGAACATCGAACGGTTTACACCTCCCTGCCGGCAGACACGGTAAGCAAAGCTTTTCAGGACGTCGTTCGGAGAAAATCAGAAAGAATCTCTGATTTTGCTCCTCACTAGTCCCGATAGCGTAAGCAGGAAGGCGCCGAACGACCATTACAATGGCAAAAGATATTGAAGATAGGAAGGTTATTGACAATGAGGACACAGAGAGCTTGCCCTCCGAAGCCAAGGCGGTGGAGGGGCCGATGGACGAATTTCTCCGCTCGTCCCCCAAAGCGCCCGCGATAGACGATGTGGTCGAAGGACCGGTCGTCGCTATCGGCCGCGCGCGCGTGTACGTGGATTTGCCGCCGTTCGGCACAGGCATCATCTACGGCCGCGAGTACCTCTCGGCGCGCGAGACACTCAAAAATGTGCACATCGGCGACCTCGTCACCGCAAAAGTCGTCGGCTCCGAAAATGAAGACGGTTATATCGAGCTTTCGCTCCGCGAAGCGCGCCAAGCGCTCATCTGGAACGAGGCGGAAGTCGCTTCACAAAAGAAGACCGTGTTCGAATTGCCGGTCACCGAGGCCAACAAGGGCGGACTTATCATCTCGTGGAACGGTATTCAAGGTTTCCTCCCCGCTTCCCAGCTCTCACCCGCACACTATCCGCGCGTGCCGGACGGTGATAAAGACAAAATATTCGTTGAGCTCAAGAAAATGGTGGGCACCAAGCTCGAGGTCATGGTCATCACTGCGAACCCCAAAGAGCAGAAACTTATCTTTAGCGAAAAGGGCGCGGGCACGACCGAGCGCGCATCGCTCGTCGAGAAATACAAAGTCGGCGATGTCATCGAAGGCGTCGTGACGGGCGCGACGGAATTCGGCGTCTTCGTGAAGCTCGAGGACGGCCTCGAAGGTCTCGTGCACATCTCCGAGATGGACTGGGCGCTTGTCGAGAATCCCAAGGCCCGCTACAAAGTCGGCGAGACTATCAAAGTTAAGGTCATCGAAATCAAAGACGACAAGGTGTCCCTCTCCATCAAGGCACTCGTCGACGACCCGTGGAAAGCGGCCGCCGCGAAGTACAAGAAGGACCAAGAGGTCACCGCCGTCGTCATCAAGCACAACAAGCACGGCGCGCTCGCCTCTATCGAAGAGGGTGTCGCGGGCTTGGTGCACATCTCGGAATTCGCGAGCGAGACGGAACTCCGCCAGAAATTGGAACTCGGCAAGGTGTATCCGTTCACCATCACCTTCTTCGAACCGAAGGACCGAAGAATGACTCTGAAGCCGGTAACGAACTAGCTTATAGCTGACAGCTTTTAGCTTGCAGGAGGAAGCTCGAGTTTCTTTATCATACCGCCGAGCATCTTCTGGACCTCCTCAAGCAGACTCTTGGCTCGTACAAAATTGGTACGCGGATATACCGACTGTGCGATGATAATTTGTGTTTCGAGTTCTGCTGCCGAGCCGTCAGCGATGTGCAGAAATTGGAGAAAGTCTTTTCTTGTTTTGCGCTTCTTGCCTTCCGCTATGTTGGAGGGTACTGAGACAGCCGCTCTACACATTTGAGATTGCAAACCAAACATCTCCCGTGAAGGAAATGCGCCTGTTGCTTTGTATATTTCTTTGGCAAGCTCGACTGACTTTTGCCAAACTATCAACTCCTTGAAAGAACTGATGAGCATATTTCCTGCAAGCTGTAAGCTACAAGCTGTCAGCTGTTAAACCGGTTCATCGCGATTTCGCGACCCTCGCTGACAATAGTCTCGATTGCGAGAGATGCTTTCTTAAAAACTTTCTTGAGTTCGTCGAGTTCGTGCGCCTTGCAACGTGTGAGGATGAAATCGACGACCTCTTTTTCGCCCACAGGCTTCTTCAGCTTCCCCGTCGCGGTCGCAGGCGAAACGCCGATGCGGATACGGACGAAGCGTTTGGTCTTGAGCGTGCGCGCGATGGACTCGATGCCCTTGTGCCCGCCGGACCCGCGATCAAATGAGAGCTTCATCGTGCCGAGCGGCAGGTCGAGGTCGTCGTACACAACGACAAGCCGCTCGGCGGCCTTCACACTTTTCACAAATTTGATGAGCGCTGCACCGGATTTGTTCATAAAGGTGTTCGGGAGCACGAGCGCGAGCATGTTTTTGCCCACCGATGCGCCCGTGGTGAGCGAATTGGATTTTTTGTCCTCTTTCCAAGCGCTCACACCGCATTGTTTGGCAAAGAATTCGAGTGCCATTCGGCCGGTATTGTGCCGCGTCTGCGTATACTCCTCTCCGGGATTCCCCAAACCGACGATGACCCATGACATAAAGGCAGTTGTGAGTTTTTAGTTGATAGTTTTTAGAGAGGGAGACCGAAAAACGATTGTGAGAAGTATAGCGCGCGAGAAAAAATACACAAAAGAGATCTTCCCGCAACTATTAACTCATAACTATTAACTACAAACTATTAAAAGCTTGGTGTCAACGCCAACGTCACAGTAGAATGCTCGCACATGAATGTTCCTGTGATGAGAAATGCATCATCGGACACGGAGAATTCCTCCAAAGGCTCACTCGTCGTTTATACCATTGCCGCGCTCGGGCTCGCCATCTTCATCCGCTTCGTCGTCGCGGCCCCCTACATCGTTTCCGGCGCCTCCATGGAGAACACCTTTCAGGATTTCAATTACCTCATCGTCGACCGCCTCTCCTACGACTTCGGAGACCCCCGGCGCGGCGATGTTATCGTCTTTGACCTGCCCCAAGACACTGGACGCTCCCTTATTAAGCGCGTTATCGGTCTCCCGGGCGAGACCATTATCCTCAACGGGGCGACTGTGACCATTGTGAACAGCGAATATCCGGATGGCTTCACACTCTCCGAGCCGTATTTGTCGCCCGAGAACTTAGGGGGTTCCAGCAACATGCGCATTACCCTCGCTCCGGATCAGTTTTTCGTGCTCGGCGACAACCGCCGCGTCTCCGCCGACTCGCGACTATGGGGAGCACTTCCCCGCGAAGACATTGTCGGACGCGTATTCTTGCGCCTCTTCCCTCTCAATGAAGTCAGTGTACTTCCCGGCGAAGCCAGGTACAGTAATTAGCCATTAGTACGTAGAACGTAGTCATAAGTTATGCTAAAAAAATCAACACGTATGTCATCTCGCTTCCATTCACTACGTTCTACGAACTACTCACTGCGTACTGCCCTTCTATGATACGACTCAAGGATACGAAGCACGCGAGCACCGCCGACTTTCTCACCTCTGCAATTCGCATCGCCGAGTACTACGGATTCACTCCGCTCGACGAGATGCGCACGATGCGTCTGAACGAGGCCGACAGAAAGCGCACGGCGACCAAAAATGAGACCGAGATTAATTATGCGCGTCGCGAAGAGCGTCCGCTCACCGTCGCCGCCCGTCGCTGTGCCTCCTGCGTGCGCTCGTCGCCCGAAGGATTCCTCGCGTGGCGCACGGTCCCGGGCACTTCCGGCATGCCGTCAACTTCGTTTGAGCTCCACGTCGTTGGCACACAGTCCGCCATCGCTGAAGCGCTCCTGCTCGTCGTCGCAAACGCCATCGCGGAGGAAGCCGGGGTCAAAGAGCGCAAACTTTCTATCAACAACATCGGCTCGTTCGAATCTTCCAACCGCTTCGTGCGTGACGTGGGCTCGTACCTGCGCAAACACATTGAAACTATTTCGCCGACGCTCCGTCCGCGCGCGGCCGAAGACCCGCTCGGCACGCTGGTCCAGCTCATTGAGCGCGGACATCCGGCGGCACCCCGCGCTCCGCAAGCGATGGAATATCTCACCGAAGACGAGCGCCGCAAATTCTGGGATTTTCTCGAGTATCTCGAAGTGTTCGGACTCGCCTACGAACTCTCGCCGCAGGTTCTCGGCAGTCGCGACTGCTGGTCGCACTCGCTCTATGAGATTTCGACTACGGACGAGGAGAGCGGCGGCAATATCACAATCGCTTTCGGCGGCCGGTACGACCCGCTCGCCTCACGCTTCGCCGTCAACCACACGCCCGCCGCGACAATATCCATCAATTGCGAAATCCGCGGCAAGACACGCGTGAAGCGCGATGTACGCGGTGTTCCGGGCATGTATTTCGCCCACCTCGGTCCCGAGGCGCGCCGCCGCGTACTCGTCGTCCTCGAGATGTTGCGCCGCGAGGAGATACCGGTGCACCAGTCGCTTCTCTTCGATAAAATCGGCGAACAAATGGCGCAGGCCAAGCGCCTCGCGACGCCCTACATACTCATCATGGGATACAAAGAGGCGATGGAAAACACCATCCTCGTGCGCGAAGTCTCAACCAATTCACAAGAGGCGGTACCGCTCGACGAACTGCCCGGCTACCTCAAGCGCCACCGCGTCGGCATGTGGCAAATCGGCTCGAAGGTGTAGACCAAGATCAGGTTGACTTTCTTTATCCTAGTGTTACTTTGCGTTAGGATTTTGGAGACGATGCACCTGATGTCCGAAAGGACGATAGTCGGGCTGTCTCCAACCCTCGCCCGATGGCGAAGATCTTATATGCGGACGACGAGGCGGCTGTCGAAAGACGATCGGTATACTGTCCGCATGCCCGGCGCCTGCGGCGCCGGACCAGTTCGTTCAGTTTGATTGAGAGACGAGGGCGAGCATGTCAAAAATGACGAGTGAATACCTGTCTCTCACCCCGCGCAGGCGGGGACTACATCTGGCGACGAAGTAGGGCTTGTCATGTTGACGATCTAAGAGTTGTCGCCAGATCTTTCACTTGGGGGACGATGCGGCATGTGTCCGAAAGGACGAACTGCACGATGTCCCTACCCCTACTTCGCCAAGGCTTCGTAGGCGAGCCCTGCGTAGCTTTATGCGAAGTAGGGGCTTTCTTCAGAGAATATGTACTTCGAGTATTTTCTGAAGAGGGACGAGACCTCCTTTGTCCGAGAGGACGAACGGCTCACTGTCCCTCTCATTGCCGCAGACGCGGCAATGGCACCTTGAAATAGGGGAACCCGATGAGATTCATCGGCATCCAACATCGCGTCAAACTTTCCGCCGACGAGGAACTGCGTCCCACACGGGTTGCGATTATCGAAGGCGACAAAGTTCAACAGCTCGAACTCGCAACCGAGCAAGACGAGCTCGACTTCGTCCTTGGCACGTTGAACGGCGCCGAGGGTTTGCACCAGGGCGACACAATCGCCATGGTGCTCGGCGGCTCCGGCGACTACCTCGCCTACGCGCTCGCGCGTCAGGCCGAAAAAGTCGGCGGGAGCGTCATGCGTATTCCATCGTTCCTGCTCAAACGGGAGCGCGGGGCGCAAGAAGCGACACCGGTGCGCTTCGGCGAACCGGAGACCAAGCCGAAAAAGCGCGGCCGCAAGAAGGAGAAGACCGCGGAGGACGATATCCTTCTCGCTCGACTCGCTTTGCGCAAGCCGCAGCTCTTCTATCCGCTCGCGGCCCGTGACCAAGATCTCATTTTGGTGCGGGAGCGCTGGCGGGCGCTGTGGGAGGCGATGCAGGCTCGCATGGCTTGCAACTTGCGCCTGCGGCAATACTTCATCGGCCGCCTGTTCACCCAACCCGAAGGGCTCTTCCCCGAGGGCGGAATTGAAAAGGCGTTTGATGCGGCCAAAACTTCCGACACCATCCTCTCCGCGCTTGAAGAGGAGGAGAAGCGCCGCGAAAAAGAGCTCGAGAAAGCACTCAAAGGCTTCGCGCTCTATGAGCAAGTGTTTAGGCCGGTTGAAGGCTTGGGCACCAAGATCGGTGCGCGACTCATTGCGGCTATCGTGGACATCCGCCGCTTCGAGACGGACGCCCAGCTCAAGGCCTTCTGCGGTGTGCACGTCCTGCCGGACGGCCGTTTTCCCCGTCAGCGTACGGGCGAAGTGGCCAACTGGCACGGCGACGCGCGGCAGGCGCTCGTCTTGTTTGCCGAGCAAGCCAACCGCAGGCCCGACTCCTACTGGGGCAAGTACCTCCGGCAGATGAAGGCAAACCTGCGTGCGAAGCATCCCGTACCTATCAACGTCGAGGTGTCCGACAAGGAGAACGGCGGGACCAAGATGGTAACGCGCTACTCCGACGGCCACATTCATGCGATGGCCGAGTGGCGCACCGCGACGAGGTTCGTCGAGTGGCTCCACAAGCGCTGGTGGCGGTTCGAGCGTGGCGAAGCGCTTGAACAACCGGAGCGTCAAGCGGCTTAAGAGGACGATTCTGCCGCTGTCTCGCAAGAGACGATGAGGTGTATGTCCTTTGCTAACGGGAGAGACGACAGGGACGTTGTCCGCAAGGACGAGCGCGGCCATGTCTTGCCCGAGTTCTTCTACAAAGGACGATGGTACCAATGTCGCAAGACGAACGGGTCCCTGTCCTTTCCTAACTGGAGACGTGACATCGAATGCTTGAAAAAGCGAAAACATTCCTGTCTCCAACCCCACGGCGAAAGCTGTGGGGTTTTTCTTTTGTGTGCTGTTGTGTTAGCGTGAATTTGGCGACGAACGAGTCGATGTCCGAAAGGACGAAAGCGGGCCTGTTGCCGGTTTTTTAGAACGTGTTTCACTGGGGAACGATGGAGCGGATGTCTGCAAAGACGACATTATGCCTGTTCCCTCCCCGCCTCAAAAACGGGGGCCAATCTGCGGACGACGATGTCGGTGTCGAATGACGTATTTAGATTTGTCCGCAGTACTGCCGACGACACAAGAGGACGAGAGTTGTTCTGTCTCGTGAGGGACGATTGTTGCGATGTCCTCTGCTAACGGGAGAGACGGAAAAAGGGTTGTCAGCAATGACGTGGAAACTCCTGTCTCTCCCGCGTTCTTCTACTGGAGACGACCCATGATATGCTCGCAAGAGCGACAAGGAGACTGTCTCCAACCCCGCGCGAAAATCGCGGGGCTTTTCTTTTGCGAAGCCTTGTGGTAAAGTCCCACGGCATGTCAATCAACGCAGAAGTAACGAAAACGGGCTCGGAGAGTGCGCTTAGCGTTATCCGCAAATTCTCCCGCCGCGTACAGGGCACGGGGCTCGTCAAGAATGCCCGTAAACTCCGCTACTACGAGCGCACCAAGTCAAAGACGGTTCAGAAAAAGCGCGCGCTCAAGCTCATCAAGCGCCGCGCCGAATACAAACAGCTCGTAAAGGAAGGCAAGGTCGTGGAAGCTCCCGCCCGCCGCAACTACACCCCGCGCACCGAGACCACCGGTCCGGCTCCTAGATTTGGTGAAAACACTCCGATAGCGAGATAACAATGTCGACATCAGTCGACATACGGAAAACTGTTCGCGGCCCTGTGCCGCGAATTCCGTTTGAGGAAATAGCGAAGAATGTACTCGGCGCGCAATACGAACTTTCGCTTGTGATTTGCGGTGACGAGCTCGCACGCCGCATCAACCGCGAAAACCGCAAAAAAACATACGCACCGAACGTGCTTTCATTCCCGCTCGGGAAACTCGAGGGGGAAATATTTTTGAATATCCGCAAAGCGGAGCGCGAGGCGCGCGAATACAGGACAACACTTCGCGCGCGCCTCGCGCTTCTTTTCGTACACGGTCTTTATCATCTCAAAGGTCTCGACCACGGCGCACGCATGGAACGACTGGAGCATACGACGCTGAAGAGATTCAGATTTTCGAAATAGAGTATCCACCGCACCCAAGCTTTGGTGCCGCGATTACGCGCTATAATGCGTGAATGCGCAAGTTTTATACCGGCATCGATATCGGCACCTACCACGTGAAGGCCGTTATCGCAGCGCCCGCAGAACGCCCCGACCTTCCGATGCAAATTCTCGGTACAGGAACTTCCTCATCGCGCGGCATGCGCCACGGCTATATCATCGACCGTGCGGAAGCCGCAAAAAGCATCCGCGAGGCGCTTATGCGCGCTTCCGCCGCCGCAAAAATTCAAGTGAAAACCGCGCGCATCGCGGTCGGCGGCGTCGGTCTCGACGAGGTACGCTCCACGGGCGACGTCACACTCACCCAAAGCGGCGGCATTGTACAAGACCGCGACATCGAGCGCGCGATGCGCGAGAGCGAGAAGCGCGCCTCGCAGAAGCTCACCAACCGCACGGTCATTCACACGATACCGCTCGAATACCGCGTCGACGGCACCAAGGTTCTCGGCCGGCCGCAGGGACTGCAGGGCACCAAACTCTCCGTCGACACCCTGCTCATCACTATGCTCTCCCAACACTACGACGACCTGCTTGAAGCTACCGAAACTGCAGGAGTGGAGGTCGAGGGTGTCATGGCGGCGCCTCTCGCGGCGGCACTCGTCACTCTCAGCAAGGCGCAAAAAACAGCGGGCGTCGTACTCGCCAACATCGGGTCCGAGACGCTTTCCATCATCGTCTTCGACAACGACACACCGGTCTCGGTAAAGGTCTTCCCCGTCGGCAGTAACGACATCACCAATACCATCGCGCTCTCGTTTCAGATTCCGCTCCCCGAAGCGGAGCAGATGAAGCGGGGCGCCGTCACGGGCTCCGATGTGCCGCAGAAAAAGATGGAGGCAATTGTGACTACACGGCTCAAAGAAATGTTCACGCTCATCAACGCACACTTGAAAACGCTCGGCCGTCAGCGTCTTCTTCCGGCCGGAATCGTCATCACCGGCGGCGGCTCCGGACTCACCGGCGCATCCGACGTCGCCCGCATCATATTGAAATTGCCGTCGCAGGTCAGCCAAATCGGCCAGCTTACACGCGGCACTGGCATCGACGCCGCGTGGGCCGTCGCGTACGGATTGTGCCGCTGGGGCTTTGCCGACGATACCGAAGGCAATCACACGCTAGGCGAGGCCCTCTCCGGCGGCTGGGACTCGTTGAAACAAGGATTGCGTTCCCTCCTCCCTTAGTTGTTACGACAGCAATTGTTACGACAACGACCTCGCACATCTCGATGCAGTGAGGTCTGACCTCATTGCACCCCACCTTCGCATAACCTGCCCTATCCCAATACTTAGTTTTTCGACTAAGTATTGGGGTAACGATATTCCCAATTGGTGACGATAGCTTACAAATTGGGAAGATTCTTAACATAACGAAAATAAAGAAAAGGGCCCCAATTCGGGGCCCTTGCGGTAACTATATTGTTGCCGGCTGACAGCGATTATCGCCATGCGTCGTAAATCTCTTTCACGGACTCGACCAAAAGATAGAGGCCGAATGCTGCGAGAACCGGACTTACGACGAGCTCAGGCCCGCCCGTGCGACCGACGTAGATCGCGAAGCAAAAGAGCGTTGCGTGGCCGATAGTCCACACGGCGGCCAGCGCCGCAATAATGGAAAAGAGAATTGTTCCCAGTACTGCGACAAGACGGGCTGTTACTTTCAGATTCAAAACACTGGTCATGATGGTCTCCCGCTCCAAAAGCTGTTCTAAATGTGGCATGAGCGTTCTGAATGTCAACAAAAAAATGCCCCGCAACGCGCGGGGCTTTGAGGGCAACTATAGTGATGGCCACGATAAGTGCCGCAGTAACCATCCAACGGAGTATTTTATTGTCATCCACGGGAGGCTCCTTTATCCTCCCCATCACCCAATTCAATTCTTTTGGAATTCGCGCTTTTGTTCGCGAACTATTTTGGCCTCGTTGACCAAGATACGCTGCAGAACCTCAGGGGCGACACCGTCGCCACAGCTAAGATTCCCGGTTTGGCGTGACCTCAAGTCAGGTTCGGAAGTTGCCGATTTAGTCGCGACGGTGAGATGATCATCGCTTTGCATGGCGTTGTCTCCGCGAGAAATTGGCGGGAATGCTGTCTTACACGATACATACTCTAGGCCGCATTGTCAAGCTTGCCCTTTTCCCTAAAATGCTATGATGTCGCCTATGTCAAAACAGGTGAAGAGTGACGTGCAATCGTTTGCCCGCATCCGTGTCGTGGGCGTCGGCGGCTCCGGCGGCAATGCCGTCAATCACATGGTCAGCTCTCACGTGGACGGCGTCGATTTCATCTCAGTGAATACCGACGCGCAGGACCTCCACAAGTCAAAAGCCAAGAAGAAAATCCACATCGGCAAGACCCTTACCCGCGGATTGGGCACCGGCATGAACGCCGACGTCGGCAAGCAGGCCGCCGAAGAAACGCGTGAGGAAATTCAGGACGCCATCAAGGGCTCCGACATGGTCTTCATCACCGGCGGTATGGGCGGCGGCACCGGCACAGGCGCGGCTCCCGTCGTCGCAAAAATCGCGCGCGAACTCGGCGCACTCACTGTGGGCGTCGTCACTCGCCCGTTCGGCTTTGAAGGCGCGCAGCGCATGCGCCTCGCGGAGCAGGGTCTCTCCGAACTTCGCAAGGCCGTTGATGCGCTCATAATCATCCCCAACGACAAACTCCTCGCAATCGTGAGCCGCGACACGGGCATCCGTAACGCATTCGCGATGTGCGACGACATTCTGAAGCAGGCGGTAGAAGGAATTTCCGACCTCATCACCCAGACCGGCATCATCAACGTCGACTTCGCCGATGTGCGCTCCGTCATGGCCAATGCCGGCTCCGCGCTCATGGGCATCGGCACCGCGATGGGCGACAAGCGCGCCGAACTCGCCGCACGCGCCGCCATCAATTCGCCGCTTCTCGAAGTTTCCATCACGGGTGCCAAGGGCGTGCTTTTCTCCATCGCCGGCGGCGAAGACCTCGGCATGCTCGAAGTGCAGGATGCGGCAAATGTTATTACCGAAGCTATCGATCCGGAGGCCAAGGTCATCTTCGGTGCCGTTACCGACGACACTCTCAAGAAGGGTCAGGTGCGCGTGACGGTCATCGCGACAGGTTTCCCCGAGAGCGTTACCCGCCCCTCGCTTTTTGCCCCGCGCCCCGGGGTGCGTAAAGACGGCGACGTCCCGCCCGCGACCGTGCGCACGCCGGAGCAAAAGCCGGAACCAAAAAAAATAATCGACCCATCGGCCGTTGACAAGAAGGAGGCAGTCAAACCGGTTATTCCCGCGAAGCCCGTCGCGACGACTGCGCCTGCCGATGACGATGACACGTGGGGCGGACTTCCGTCGTTCCTGCGACGGAAGTAACAAGTACCAAGTAGCAGGTATCAAGTTTGATACTTATGCACTTGAGACTTGTTTGTTGTTTGATACCTGATGCCTGATACTTATACGACTATGTACGATTTGATTATTGTTGGTGGTGGACCGGCAGGGGCCGCCGCAGCTATCTATGCCGCACGCAAACAGCTGAAGACGCTGTTTCTCACGATGGAGTGGGGCGGTCAAAGCACCGTCTCAACCGAGATACAAAATTGGGTGGGCACTCCGAGAATTTCGGGCGCCGAGCTCGCCGGGAATCTCCGCAAGCACGCGGAAGAGTACAAGGGTGAATTTCTTGAAATCCGCACTCCCGCCGAGGCCACAGGACTGAAGACATTTGACGACCATGTTGAGATAACGACAAAGAAGGGCGAGACTGTCTCCGCGTCAGCGGTTCTCGTCGCCTCCGGCGCACAGCGCCGCAAGCTCGAAATTCCGGGTGCAGCCGAATTTGACCAAAAGGGCCTCACCTATTGTGCGAGCTGCGACGGGCCGCTTTTTGCAGGACAGGATGTCGTCGTTGTGGGCGGCGGCAACGCAGCATTCGAAACATCATTGCAGCTCCTCGCGTACTGCAAGACCGTTACTCTCGTCAACAGAAGCGACAAGTTCCGTGCCGATGAGATAACGGTTGCCGCCGCGAAGTCGCATCCGAACATGCGCATCATCACCAACGTGGAACCGGTCGCAGTAGAGGGCTCACAGTTTGTTACCGGATTCAAATACGAAAATGCTCAGACGGGTGAAGTGAGCACGCTCCCAGTGAGCGGCATTTTCGTGGAAATCGGTCTTATTCCGAACTCCACATGGGTCGGTGACACTCTGGAGAAAAACGCCATCGGCCAAATCAAAGTAGACCCCCGCACACAACGAGCGTCACACCCGCGCGTATGGGCCGCCGGAGATATCACAGACGGCGTCTACCACCAGAACAACATCGCCGCCGGCGACGCCGTAAAAGCGCTGGAGGATGTTTACATGTTTTTGCGGAAGAACAAAAGCGAAGCCTAGTGCCGGAAATGCCGCACGCCGGTGAAAACCATCGCCATACCGTACTTGTCGCACGCATCTATTGAATCTTGGTCTTTGAGCGAGCCGCCGGGCTGGATGATGGCGGTAGTCCCTACCTCGTGGGCGGCCTCCACACAGTCGGGAAACGGCATAAACGCGTCCGAGGCCATCACGCCCCCCTTCAAAACTGACGTAGATTGAGGTTTAACCTCAATCTCTGCGGCTTTTAGCGCGGCGATTTTGGCGCTATAAATGCGGCTCATCTGGCCTGCCCCGATACCGACCGTCGCGCCGTTCTTGGCGTAGACGATAGCATTGGATTTCACGTGCTTGACCACGGTGAACGCGAACAGCATGTCCGCAAGCTCATTGGTCGTCGGCGCACGCTTCGTAACTGTTTTCACTTCCCCGTCGAACACCTTGTTGTCCGAAGTCGACACAAGCAGGCCCCCGCTGATTGAACGCACTACCCGTTGTCCGGAATCCTTATCCGGCCCGCCTCGCGTCGAGGAGTTCGCGCGAGTCGAGGCGGGCATCGAGCCGGTGATGAGCACCCGTACATTTGGCTTCGCCGAAAGAATGGCGAGCGCTTCGTCGTCGGCACTCGGCGCGACCACCACTTCGAGAAATATTTCCACCAACTTGCTCGCGAGGCCCGGACTCAAATGCGAATTGATGGCGACGATGCCGCCAAATGCGGAGACGGGGTCGCAGGCGAATGCGCGACGGTATGCATCCTCCGCGCTCTCACCGAGCGCAGCGCCGCACGGGTTCATATGCTTCACGATGACCGCCGCGGGCTCCTCAAACTCCGCGACGCACTCGAACGCCGCGTCGGCGTCCATGAGGTTGTTGTAGCTCAACTCCTTGCCCTGCAACTTGCGCGCTCGCGCGACAGAAGGCCGCGTGTCCGTCCCGTCGACGTACAGCGCGGCCTTCTGGTGCGGATTCTCGCCGTAGCGAAGAATATCAGCACGTTTGAACTTTAGATTCAATTCTTCCGGAAATTCCGTATCCGACATGGAGCTACTCTATCATCATTGGACGACAGTTACACTCCCGAACGCGCTTGAATTCGAATGATTGTGATACTTCCACGTACCGACTTTGTTGAACGTGAATGTGTAGGTTGTTCCTGCGATGCATTGGTCGAATGGCGCAGCTCCCGTGTATCCCGCCGCACAGTGCTCGCTACGCGACGTGCCGCTGTAGCCCGTGTGTTCGGGGTGCGGTGCACTCGCGACCCACATGTCGCCTGCTGTGCTGGTAAACGTCACCGAGCCGCCCTGCTTAATCGTGACCGACGCAGGAGAGTAGCTCGAGCCGTCGTACGTCACAGTCGCCGAGAGTGCCGCTTCCACGATTGCTTCGGGCGTAGTGCTTCCGATGACCGGCATCGTCTGCTGAACACCCGCATCGTCTACGGCATCTACCGCCGTCGGTGCTTGTGAACCCTGCAACCACCAATACCCTCCGCCGATAACAACTATCGCGACCACTATCCAAATCCATGTATTGTTCATACTAAAAATCTGACTACCGTATAATAGACGTTAGTATACATCATCGCCTATTTCTCCGCCTTTTTCTTTGCCAAAAATTCTTTGCCGTGTCCTATATCGGTATTGACGGGAATCCCGCGTTTGCACAAGTCACACTCGTCCGCCGGCCACTGGTCGAGTTGCACGGTAAGTAACGACTTGAATACAGGAGGATTGCCGGCCATCTCTTTGGTGACATCGCCACGATTGCATATCGCGACAGCGCCGACGACGTCCGCACCCACGCGCCGCGCCTCGGTGACGACTTTGCGCAAAGACCCGCCGGTGGTCACGAGGTCTTCGACGACGAGCGTCTTTTTTCCTTTGATAATCTCGTCGTATCCGCGCTTAATGACAAATCCCTCGCCGTCTTTGTCGGCATAGGTGCCGTACACCTCCCTTCCTTCAATCTCTGTGAGGTGGTAGGCCACCCATTGTGCGAGGATGATGCCGCCGGTCGCGGGACCGACGACCGCCTCGACTCCCTGCCCCTTGAACAGCTCGGCGATGCCTCGACACAAGCCCGACATCTCGTGCGTGTAGGGATACATCGCGTTTTTGTTCACATAGGTATCCGCATGCAATCCGGAAACGAAGACGAAATGCCCCGCGCGGAATGCGCCTACTTTCTGCAACACTTCCAACACCTGGTCTTCGTTCATAATCCGATTATATTACAACGCATTCCGTATCGCGCCATCCAATTCTTGTGCCTTGGCACGGGCGGCACCCGCGAAATCCTTTCTTTCAGAAGCGAATATGACTGCGCGCGATGCGGCGATGATGAATCCCCCGCCGCGGCTGTTCTTGGCCGCCTTGACCGAGCTCTCCAGGTCGCCGCCCTGTGCGCCAACCCCCGGGACGAGTATGGGCATGTCGCCGACTATTGTGCGTACCGCAGCAAGCTCGGCCGGATACGTTGCGCCCGCGACGACACCGCAATTGCCGTTATTGTTCCAACTTTCCACGATGTGTCGCGCGACGATTTTGTAGAGTGGTTCGCCGCCCACATCCATATCCTGAAATTCAGCCGAACCGTGATTCGAGGTCTTGCAGAGCACGAACACCCCTTTTTCTTTACGGTCCAAAAACGGCCGCACCGCCTCGGCGCCGAGATACGGATGTACCGTGACGGCGTCACAGCGCAAGTGGTCGAAGATTGAGGTCACATACCCCTGGTTGGTGTTGCCGATGTCCGCGCGCTTGGCGTCAAGAATGATTGGTATGTCACGTGCCTGGTCGTGTATATACGAGACAGTCTCCCGCAGCGCCGTAAATCCCTCGTCTCCATGAGCTTCGTAAAACGCGCTGTTGGGCTTATAGGCACACACGAGGTCTTTGGTAGCGTCGATGATGGCGCGATTAAACGCGACGAGCGTCCCGCGCACGCCATCGATACGCGCGGCTTCGGGAATCTTTTCAAAATCGCTATCAAGCCCCACGCAAAGGAATTTCTTCTGCGCCCACTGCGCCGCGACAAGTTCGTGGAAGTTACGTTCAACCATTGCGCGACATTGTATCAGCTACCCCGAGTTCGTGCGATATCGACGAGTGTCTCCACTGCCTGCCGCAACTCCAAAACGCCCACATCCACCGTGTGGTGCGCATACTTCTCGTAGAGAGGCGCGCGCTCGTCGTACAGCTCGCGCAAGGATTTGCTACCCATGCCGACGATGCCCCGCTCGCCCACTGCCCGTCGTTCAATATCGCAGAAAGGTACCTGTAAATAGATGACTCTCGAAATGTTCCGGAAATGCTCCATGGCGCCCTGCTCGAATATGACACTCCCCGGCGTGGATACGAGGAGTCCGTCGCGGCCTGCTGTCGCCTCTACCATGACTCCTTCTTCCCATTGCATAAACTTCTCATCGCCGAGCTCATCAAGAATGCGCTGAAGCGGCATATTGCGCGCCGGCTCAAGCAGCGTTCTGTCGACATCAAGGAATTCCAATCCCAACTCCTTCGCAACCTTCTCGCCGATGTACGACTTCCCCGCCCCCGACATCCCGATGAGGGTTATATTCATACACGTAGCTGTCGGCGTCGGACCAGTATCATCGCTACAAGCATCGCATTCCCCAGAACCAGTGCGGCTGGGAATAGCGCGGTCGTAAGATTGAGCGATTCAAGGGCGATGATTCCCATGGAAAAGCGGATAATATCGAGTACCCAAATACTTGTCGATTCTTGGAACGGATTCACGTATGACTTTCTGAATGTCGGAGCCATCGCAAGGAAATTGATGATAGCGGCGATGATTACGGCGAGAAGAGGCGTATCAGTGAGCACCCAAAGTACTATGGCGAACAGTGCCGCCCCAAAGCTTATCCAATCGCTCATCCGAATATGTTTTTCGCCGAGGCGCAGAGCCACAGCCGCCACACAAAACGTCCCGATAACCCCGGTCAACGTCACCCACGTACCCGCACCGCCGCCTTTGATGACCTGAGCGGCAAATACGATGATATCGAGAAGGAAATACGTGAGCCACGTGAATACATGCGGCTTCGTAATGCCCGCGAATATGCTCCGGAAATAGAGCGTGTAACCGAGTAATCCGAGACCCGCACCCAACGCACCGAGTATCACATGATAGTCGTACATCACAATTCTGAGAGATTCAAATTCATTTTTGACCCTACCGGGAATCGAACCCGGATTAACGGCTTGAAAAGCCGGCGTCCTAACCATTAGACGATAGGGCCGTATCCCACACTGTAATGCATTTTGTGTCGAGTGTAAATGTGCTAGAGTGGATAATGTATGGCCATTCGAAATATTGAGCCCCGTGCGCAGAAGATTCGAGCCGGAAGATTGGGCGGATTGGCCCGGGTCGCGATTCACGGGAATCCCGGTACAACGATAGGAAGAAGGCTCGGCGGCTTACACTCCTTAAAAACGCATCAGCTGAGAAATACGGGATTCAAAATGTTGAAGCTCGTAAGACTTCCGCCTCACTCGACCGACCTAGCAGAACTTTTGGGAATCTTAGCTGGCGACGGTCATGTCGATACGTATCAGGTCACGATGACGACAAATTCAAACACCGACCTCGAACATGCACGGCACACTTCAATTTTGTTTAAAAAGTTGTTCCACGTAGATGCCCCTATCAAATTCAAAAAAGCGAAAAATGCGTGTATGGTTGTTGTCTCCTCACGCGCGATATGTGATTTTCTGGTGAAGAACGGGATGATTCGCGGCAACAAAGTGAAGTTGCAGTTGAGCGTGCCGCCATGGGTTCGTTCTCGAAGGAACTATCGCCTCGCGTTTCTTCGAGGCCTTTTTGACACCGATGGATGCGTGTATGTCGACGTACACAGAATCAAGGGCCGCACGTACAAGAATGTTGGGATGGCCTTCACAAACCGGTCGCTACCTCTATTGGTTGGTTTCAAAAAGTCCTTGGAAAGAATAGGGCTACATCCTACCCAAAAGAGCAAATATACTGTATTTTTAAGGCGCGAGAGGGATATTCAGCGTTATTTCGCCGTTGTGGGTTCCTCAAACCCCAAGCAACTGCGGAAGATTTCTGTTTATTTTTCTCTTAAAGGAGGCGTCGGATAGTGGTTTATTCCAACGGTTTCGAAAACCGTCATGCCGCAAGGCATCGTGAGTTCGAATCTCACCGCCTCCGCCAAAATTCGGAATTCAAATTTCCGCCAAAAATATGGTCGGCGCGAAGCGCCGTCTGT
>MFLL01000019.1 GCA_001781335.1 Candidatus Kaiserbacteria bacterium RIFCSPHIGHO2_02_FULL_55_25
CCCGTCGCCACTTCGACAATGCGCTGTCGCATGGGAACCACGTGACCGTTGGCGCGAAGCGAGTGCTCGAACGCGGCAATGATAAATTCGCGTGTATCGAGAAGCGTCCCATCCACATCAAACACCATAGCTTTGATACTCATGACCTATTTATGATACTTTTTCTTTTTCAATTTGTTGAATCCCAATACTTAGGGCTATACCTAAGTATTGGGATTCTAGGTCATTTGAGGTATTTCTTTTTCTTTAGTTTTTCGGGCAGATAGGATTCTTTGTCGTACATTTCGTAGCCCTTGCCGTACTTCAGATCTTTCATCAATTTCGTCGGCGCGTTGCGCACTTTCATCGGGACGGGGAGCGTGCCGTGCGTTTTCACGTCGTCCACCGCCGCGAAATACGCGTCGTACGACTCGCGGCTTTTCTTGCACGTGGCGAGATACGCGACACCGTGCGCGAGATTGATTGCGCATTCCGGATAGCCAATCGTTTCACATGCGCGGAAGACGGCATTGGCGACGACGAGTGCGGTGGGGACCGCGAGTCCGATATCTTCGCTCGCGAATACGACCATGCGTCGCGCGATAAAAAGCGGGTCCTCGCCTGCCTCCACCATCCGAGCGAGATAGTAGAGTGCGGCGTCGGGCTGTGACGCGCGCATCGACTTAATGAACGCTGAAATAGTATTGAAATGTTCTTCGCCTTTTTTGTCGTACCGCAGATGCTTGGACTGAATTGCCTCTTTGAGCGTATCGAGCGTGATTTTCCCATAGAGCGCTTTCGCGGTCTCGAGCGTGGTGATGGCCTGTCGCGCATCGCCCTGTGCCATTTGCACGAGCCAGTCGCGCGCATCTTTCGGCAACTTCAATTTCGTGCGCGCGATTATTTTTTCCATTTCTTTTTCCGAATGCTCATTGAGCACGAAGACGCGAGCACGGGAGAGAAGTGGGGAGATAATTTCGAACGACGGATTTTCGGTTGTCGCGCCGATGAGCGTGATGTCGCCGCGCTCGACGAAAGGCAGGAGGAAATCCTGCTGGGCTTTGTTGAAGCGGTGTATCTCGTCGACGAACAGCACTTTCGGTTTGCCACCGAGCGTGAGTTGCCGAGTCCCTATTATTTTTCTGATGTCCTCCTTGCCGGCCTCCACCGCCGAGAGTTCGTGAAATTCCGCGCCGACCGCGCCCGCATAGATACGCGCGAGTGTCGTCTTGCCGCTCCCCGGAGGTCCCCATAGGATGAAAGAAAACAGTTCCTTCTTTTCTATCGCCACGCGCAGAGGCTTTCCCTTGCCGGTCAGGTGTTCCTGCCCCACGAATTCATCGAGCTTTTTTGGTCGTATCCGCGAGGCGAGGGGTTCCATGTCTTCACTCTATCAAAGAGTGGATAATTCGCTCTTGCGCAACATGTCATCGTGATATACTTTCCGCATGTCCACGAAAAACATCGTCATTTGGGTTGTCGTATTATTGGTAGTCATTATCGGCGGATACTTTGTTTATACATCTATGGTAGCGACGCCGGCACCGGATGCTGTAGCCGCAGAGCAGCAAGGTGCGGCGGCGACCGACGCACAGGTGCAGGCACAGGAAATCGCAGTCGGCACAGGTGCTACGGCACAGCCGGGCGATTCCGTCTCGGTGCTATATGTCGGCCAACTGCAAGACGGCACGGTATTTGACTCATCGGCTGCGCACGGAAATCAGCCATTGGTCTTCGTCCTCGGCGCGCAGGGCCTTATTCCGGGCTTCCAGATAGGGGTCAACGGCATGAAAGAAGGGG
The DNA here is from genome assembly GCA_001781335.1 of Candidatus Kaiserbacteria bacterium RIFCSPHIGHO2_02_FULL_55_25. Classification (GTDB taxonomy): domain Bacteria; phylum Patescibacteriota; class Minisyncoccia; order Phycocordibacterales; family UBA2100; genus UBA10103. The sequence goes on from MFLL01000019.1 coordinate 1,780, forward strand.
GCGAACGCCTCCTCGCCATCCCGCCGTCGCTCGGCTACGGAGCTCAAGATGTGAAGGACGCTGACGGAAAGGTCATTATTCCGGCCAACTCGACGATAATCTTCGATGTAAAACTCGTGAAGGTCACTCCTGCCGCTGCCGCGCCGGCACCATCGACTGCCCAATAGTCGCTACGCAAAGCCACAAAAGAGGGGCGGCCTTTGAGCCGCCCCTCTTGCTAAAGTAGCCCGAATATGATACATTGCGCGCATGCTTACGAAGCGCAAGAAGCAGAACGAGGCCGCAAAAGCGCGCCGGCACGACACGGACACCGGTTCTCCGGAGGTGCAGGTGGCTCTTTTGACGCGTCGTATCGAGGAATTGAGTGCTCATTTGAGTAAAAACAATAAAGATAAGCACTCTCGCCGCGGTTTGCTCGGCCTTGTCGCCGACCGCCGCAAGCACCTCAAGTATCTTGAGGGCACCAACAAGCGCGCCTACGGCACGCTCGTGAGGAAACTCGGTTTGAAGAAGTAGTTGACTAGGTTCTAGGGGCTAGCGACTAGGTTTTCCAGCTTACTTCGTTTTTTCAGTGGCATAGAGTACCATTGCGTAAGCGTGAACGTGCGCATTTTTATAAAGTTTTTTTATTTATTGCTTTAGACTAGTCCCTATAACCTAGTCCCTAGTACCTCATTCATATGGCAATTATTAAACATCCAGAACAGCGCGTCGGTGTATTCATCGATACGCAAAACCTCTATCACAGCGCGAAAAACCTCTATCACGCGCGCGTCAATTTCGGCAATTTGCTGAAGGATTCGGTGGCCGGACGCCGCCTTATCCGCGCCCGCGCCTACGTCGTAACGACGGAAAGCGGCGAAGAAAAAGGCTTTTTTGAGGCATTGGCCAAAATCGGCATCGAAACCCGTACGAAAGACCTCCAGATATTCTTTGGCGGCGCCAAAAAGGCCGACTGGGACGTGGGTATGGCGGTAGACGCCATCACCATGGCACCCAAGCTCGACACCGTCATCCTCGTGACCGGTGACGGCGACTTCATTCCGCTCGTTGATTACCTCCGCACACACGGCGGCTGTCAGGTGGAAGTGGTCTCATTCGGCCGTTCCACATCGGGCAAGCTCAAAGAAGCGACGGACCACTTCCTCGACCTCGACGAAGACCCGAAACGTTACCTCTTGAATTTCCGCGGAGCAGTCCGCCGCCCCTCCGTCGGACGCAAAATCGTCGGTGAAGACACTTCCGACGTCGGCGTTCTCAACGAAATCGCCGAGAACTCCAAAATCACCGGCGTGGAATAACTCCTCTCTCCCTGAAGCCGCCCTCGCTCTCCAACAATTCCATGGAATTGTTGTGTTAGTATAGAATGATGAAAAATTACACTCGCTGGACTACGGTATTTAAAGCACTTGCTAATCCGAACCGGTTGAAAATCATTGAGCTGGTGTCGAAGCGCGCCATGAACGTGGGCGATATTGCCGATGCTCTCAAGATTTCAATCACAGCGACTTCAAATCATTTGGTGATGCTGCAAAAACTCGAGGTTTTCGTGTCGGAAGGGAAAGACGGGCATGTGTATTACTCCGTGAATAAGACGATGCCTCAAGACTTTGCGAATGCAATCAAATTACCGACCTGATATCAAACCATTCAACAATTCCATGGAATTGTGTTAGACCGAGTATTGGACTTGTCGTGGCGGAATAAGAAACCTCCGGAGGTTTAACCTCCGGAGTAAGTCCCTTTTCTTCGATCAGCTCACTCTACCGACGTGAGCTTTACCGTCGCAACACAGCTGGTTGATGATTTCGACAATCCATATGGCAGAAATGTCCCGCCATTTTTTCGTCTTGAACTCCACGGTGAAACCCTGTCTGTCTTGATCTTTTTCTACTCTCTTGACTTCAGGCATTCGCTTCAAAATTGCGAACACCTGCACCATTCCCTTGTAGCGCAACGACACCTCGATCTCAACGGTGGGCCACGTGGGATTCGAAAAACAGTAGATTTCACGCATGATCACAGTCCTTTCGGTGTTGGTGTCAAACTTTCACTACCCTCTAGGGGTTCTTTACCGTTTGTCAGCCATGTGCATCCGCGGCTTCCAGAAGTGGCTCACATCGCTCCTTGAACTGCGGAAACAGCTTGAACATGCCCTCCGCAAGCACGGGAAGGCCCTCGTAGATTTCTGGGACTTCTGAATAGTGTATCGGGGGCTTTTCCTCGTGTTCTTCTCGGAATCGAGATTTTGAAGTGTCGTACAGAGGCTCTTCGTACCCTTCAGCCCAGTAACGGAAAACGACTCTATCCCACTTTCCTCCTACTTTCACAAAAACATCCCATCGACAGGTAGTCCCTTTGATTTCAGAGGGTTTCCATTCATAGAAGTTTGTTATATCGGGGTAATATTTTGGCAATATGTCCCTCTCTTCTTTTGTGAGCAGCGAAGCTACTACCTCAAGGAATAGCTCGATATCCTCCTTCATTTGCGGAATCGTCTTCCAACCCTGAAGTAGTTTGACTGCGAGATTGTTATCCATGGTCTTTCCTTTTGGGTTGCATCAAAGATCAAGTGAGAAGATTATGACACAAGATTACATAATATCAATATATATTGATGATATCATCGTGATAAAATACTTATGTTTCGTATAGATATTCAAGGTATATGTCAAAAATAACCGATGAAAGAGAGCTATTGAAAAAATTGGCTGATTTTGGACTGAGTGAAAAGGAGAGTCGGGTGTACTTCGCGCTTTTACCCTATCGCGACATTGGCTCTTCAAAGCTCATTCGCGCTACTGGCTTGCACGGACAATTTGTCTACGACGCGCTCGAGAAATTGGAGGAGCTTGGGCTTGCAAAGCACGTGATTCAGAATGGCCGCAAGAAATTCAGCGCAAATTCTCCTAAACGCATCCTGTCACTCATCGAGGAAAAGAAATTGTCAGCCCAATCGGTTGTTCGACAACTGCAAGACCGCTTTGCTGGCGCACATGAACAAGATTTCGAGGTATTACAGGGCGTGAACGCTTTTGTTGCACATCAACTGGCGATGATTGAGCGCGTTCCGGAAAATAGCACAGTCGACGTCATCAGCGGCCCGAACGACCAATACTTCACAACACTTGATGACGAGGGAGCAGCAGAGGATTATGAACATATTCGCGCAAAGAAAAACATTCGCATTCGATACATCGGCGCGAATTCACAGATCGAAAAATTCAAACGGTGGGAACACGAGCGAAAACACTGGACATACAAGATCTTTCCCGGTCTATCGACCGGCTTGGTTGATATCGGCATATGGCAAGATAGCGTTATTTTCAATATTTACGGTAATCCGCTTCTCTCGTTCGTACTCACCAGCAAAGAAGTAGTCGACGGGTATCGCGAATTTTTCGAAGCGCTTTGGAACTTGTCGACGAAATAGCTAAGCGCGGACGTAGCGGAGGAGTCCGAGTATTTGGCCAAGCAGAAGTATCGAGAGGGACGGGACGCCGGCTTCGCCGAGAAAAGTGAAATCCTGATTCACAGCCCACCGTATATACGTCTGCGCCGCTATGAGTGCGACGAGCGCGACAAATGTAAGCAGTGTCGACGCGACCGCGAACCAAAACACGAGACTTTCTTTTGTTTCTTTTTTCATGAGCTCAGAATATCACATCATTCAAACGGTTTTACCTCGAACGTGAAGAGTGCGTCACCGATATAGCTCACCACCGCGCCGATGAGTGCGGCGGCGATACGCGCCTCGATATAGGGAAGTTGTATCTGCGAGACGCCGACATAGGTCACGAAGACGACGACGCACAGTGTACCGAGCCCGACGAACAAAGAGATGGCAACGCGGCCCGTGTGCACCCATTTGCGGAAGGACCATAGGCGGTTGACGAAAAAAGAAATAGCGACCGCCGTGAGAAAGCCGAGTACCGTCGCAACGAGATAATTTACGTTGAACACGAACATGAGGAGGGCAATGACGGCGAGGTCGGCAAGGAATGTGCCGAAACTTACCGCTTGGTATTTAAAAAATTGCACATGCGTCTTCTGCATATGCTGATTATAGCCCCTGTGATATAGTGCCCCTGTCTGCGTAAGGATACGCACAGGCAGACGCATTAGTAGTGGGCCTTCGGATAGGTAGTTCTCCCCTCGAAAGGAGACCTAAAATCTGGAGGTCCGTTAGACCTTAGAACTATGGAATCGAAAGTGTATTCCGTCGAAATCGGCGGCAAGACCTTATCAGCAGAATTTAACGATTGGGCCGACCAAGCCAATGGCTCGGTACTCGTCCGCTACGGCAACAGTGCAGTTCTCGCGACCGCGGTGATGGGCCGTGAGTCCGACAAGGACTACTTCCCGCTCTCCGTCGAATACGAGGAGCGTTATTACGCTACGGGCGCTATTCTTGGCTCGCGCTTCATGCGCCGCGAAGGGCGCCCCTCCGACGAGGCAGTGCTTTCGGGCCGCATGGTAGACCGCACGATACGCCCGCTCTTTCCGAAAGGACTGAAGCGCGATGTGCAGGTCATCCTCACCGTACTCTCGCTCGAAGAGTACGACACCGACATTCTCGCCATCAACGCCGCATCGCTCGCACTCGCGACATCAAACATCCCGTGGAACGGTCCGGTTTCAGCAGTGCGCATCGGACAGGAAGAGGGGACCAACGAGTTCATCGTCACTCCGACATACAAACAGCGCGACGAAGACGGCACTCCGCGTGCAATCCTCGACCTCACCGCCTGCGGCAAAGACGGACTCATCAACATGATTGAAGTGGGCGCAAAGGAAGTCTCGGAAGAGACGCTCGAGCGCGCTCTTGCGATGGCAAGCGAAGAGATCGAAAAGGTTCAGGCATGGCAGAAGAAAATCGTCGCCGAGCGCGGCGCAGAGAAGACTGAATTCGTCGCACCGGGTGCCGACGAAGCGACCCGCGCAGCGTATGAATCGTTCCTCGCACCAAAACTCATCGCGTACAAGGGCAAGCTCGACAAAGGTGACCTCGGAACACTCAAAACCGAGTGGGCAAAACACGTCGCCGAGAATGTACCGGAAGCGAAGCCGCAAATCGCGGGTAACTACCTCGAAGACAAGCTCGACGAATACGTACATGAACTCGCTATCGCCGAAGGGAAGCGTGTAGACGGCCGTGCATTCGATGAGATACGTCCGCTCTTTGCGCGTGCGGGAGAAATCTCTCCCGTCCTGCACGGCGCCGGATTGTTCTACCGCGGACAGACACACGTCTTGGCCACACTCACGCTCGGCGGTCCCGGAGACGCACAACTTCTCGACACGATGGAATCTCAGGATACAAAAAAACGCTTCATGCTCCACTACAACTTCCCGCCGTTTTCCGTCGGCGAGACGGGACGCGTCGGCGGCATGAACCGCCGCATGATTGGTCACGGCGCGCTCGCGGAGAAATCACTGCGCGCAGTGCTCCCGACCAAAGAGATATTCCCGTACACCATCCGTATCGTGAGCGAGTGTCTCGCGAGCAACGGCTCGACATCGATGGCTACTGTCTGCGCGGGCACACTCGCACTCATGGACGCGGGCGTCCCTATCGCAAAGCCGGTCGCCGGTATCGCGATGGGGCTCATGTCCGACCCGAAGAGAAACGCGTACAAGGTGTTCACCGACATTCAGGGGCCGGAAGACCATCACGGCGATATGGACTTCAAGGTCGCCGGCACCAAGGACGGCGTCACCGGCGTTCAGATGGATGTGAAGGTGGAGGGCGTACCGCTCAAGGTCTTGACCGAGGCGTTTTCACAGGCAAAAAAGGCGCGACTGCAAATTCTTGATGTGATAACGGGTGCGATTCCCGCGCCGCGCGCCGATATCTCGCCGCGTGCGCCGAAAATCCTCACCACGCAGGTCAAGGTCGACCAAATCGGACTCGTCATCGGTCCCGGCGGCAAGACCATCAACGGAATCCGCGAAGAAACGGGCGTTGACGACATCACGATTGAAGACGACGGCATGGTGTATGTGACCGGCCGTGGCGGTGCAGCGGAGCTCGCACTCAAAGCCATCATGGACCTCACGCGCGAATACATGGTCGGCGACCGCTTCGAGGGCCCGGTCGTGCGTATGATGGACTTCGGTGCGTTCGTGAAAATCGGCCCCAACGTGGATGGCCTCGTCCACGTATCTGAAGTCGCGCCGTTCCGTATCGGTAAAATATCGGATGCGGTGCAACTCGGCGACACTGTTCCCGTCGTCATCAAGGAAATTGACGAGAAAGGACGCTATAATCTCTCTATCAAAGCCGCTGATCCGGATTGGGCCTCGAAGAAGGGTCTCAAGCCGGCGCAGGGTGGAGAAGATCATGGACGAGAAAGACGCGACGACAGGCCCCGCAGACGCATCTAACAAAGCGCAAGGCGCGCCTATAGGCGCAACCAACACGGGCGCGGCAGGTCAAACTGCCGCGCCCGTGTCCGTACCGACTCCTACTCCGACTCCGACTCCTACTCCTACTCCTACTCCTACTCTGAAAACAACAATCGGAAACGATATCGCCAAAATCCTGCAGGACGTGAAACTACCCGAGCGGCGCGACACGAAAAGTGCGGGCGACGTGAAGCCGCCCAAACAGATTGAAATTTCTCCGCTCCTCTCGGAGACCGCGACCGCGACCGAACAAGCGGCACAGCCGGTGATAACAGCACAGGCACCGGTGATACCTAAGCCGGAATCCGACGCGCTCGTTTCGATGCACACACTGCGCGACGACCTCAAACAGGTCGTACGTCAAGATAAGATCTCGTATGTGCGCGCCGCCGCACTCGAGTCCGAGAAACGCAAGAGCGAACCCGAAGAAGTGGCCGTCCCGCAAAGCACCAGCCGTCTTCGCGGAATACTGTTTGCGGTCGGATTGCTTTCGCTCCTCGGACTCGCGGCCCTCGGCGGTGTATACATCGCCGTCGAACAACAATCGGCACCTCTCCCGCAACAAAAAAGCGACTCCCTTGTATTTGCGGAGCAAAGCGCAACGCTCCCGCTCGGCAACACCGATTCGAGAGCGCTCAAGAGCGAGCTCGCTCAGGTACGCAACTCGTCTCATGCAAGCTTGGGCTCCATCACACGCATCGTCCCCACCGTGAGCGACACATCGGGCGACGGGACGGTGACGACGCGTCTTGCGGCGCTCTCGGAATTCTTTGCCTCCATCGGCGCACATCCGCCGGCGGATCTTTTGCGAGCACTCTCCGAAACCTTTTTCCTCGGCATTCACACCGTGGACAAAAACGCGCCGGTCTTTGTCATCCCCGTCACCTCCTACGACCATGCGTTCGCCGGCATGCTCAGCTGGGAGGCACAAATGAACTCCGACCTCTCACCGATGTTCATGCCGCTCTCAGCGCTTACCACAGGCGAGGACGGTATCCCGACAAGGCGGAATTTCAGCGATGTCGTCATGCGCAATTATGATGTGCGCGCACTCAAAGACGACAGCGGCAACATCGTGCTCTACTACTCGTTCCCGACAAGAAATATCCTGATTATCGCCGAAAGCCCGTACACCTTTGCTGAAATACTTACCCGACTGCAGGCGGCGCGCAGTCTTTGACCGGCTCTCTGGACACGTGAACAGTCGCTCGTGTATTATGCGCGCATCGGGGACACACGCTTGAAATTCATTTTTTATACATACTGATAAAATCATACTTGACGACTATGACTGCGATGAAGAAAATACCGCAATCCGACTTGGAGGAACTGCGCATCGCGCTTACGACCGAGCGTGACAACCTCGAAGAGGAGCTCGCGGGACACGGGCGGGTGCTCAACGACGCGGGAGACTGGGAGGGTGCGAGTATCGGATTTGACGGCGAGGAGGCCGACCCCAACGACGTCGCCGACCAGATAGAAGAGCTCGTCACCAACGTGCCCCTCGTCGCCGAACTGGAGGAAAAGCACACTGACATCGTGGAAGCACTCGAGAAAATGGAACAGGGCGTCTACGGCATCTGCGAGGAGGGCGACGAACCTATTCCGCTTGACCGCCTCAAAGCAAATCCGTCCGCCCGCACCTGCGTCGAACACGCCCTCGACTAAACGCGGTACAATATCCGCGTGGGAAACAAGCAAAAGATAGCTTCAGGCTTCGCGCGCGTCTTCGGCGCGCAGCCGATGTTGCCGCAGGCGACCGTCGTCTCGGTGGAGTGCGATATCGTCAAGGGACTGCATGCATTCACCATCGTCGGCCTTCCGGATAAATCCGTGGAGGAAGCAAAAGACCGCATCGCGGCGGCGATAAAGAACACGGGTGACGAAGAAGAGTTCGAATCGCCCAAGCGGAGCAACAAGAAAATAGTGCTCTCGCTCGCGCCTGCGGAATTGAAAAAAGAGGGGGCGGCGTTTGATGTGCCGCTCGCGCTCTCATTCCTCCTTGCGTCCGAGCAAGTGCCGTTTGACCCAGCGGGAAAACTATTTGCGGGGGAACTTTCGCTCGACGGCGGCGTGCGCAGGATTGCGGGAGTCCTCTCAATCGCCGCGGCCGCGCGCGCGGGCGGATTTACCGACCTCTATGTGCCCGAAGAGAATGCCGCCGAAGCATCTCTCATTTCCGGACTCCAAATTCATCCTATTTCTTCACTCGAAGACGTCGTCCGGCAACTGACCTCAAGGAAAAAAGAGAGCCCGCGCGTTCAGCGGCCGGTGCGCATGCATGAAGACGACAACACCGCACTCGATGAAGTGCGCGGGCAGGAGAGCGCGAAACGCGGACTCATCATCGCCGCCGCGGGCGGACACAATATCGCCCTCTATGGCCCGCCAGGGACGGGCAAGACACTGCTTGCGCGCGCGACCGTCTCGATACTTCCGGACCTTTCCGAGGAAGAGATGATAGAGGTGACGACAATTCATTCGCTTTCGGGAACGCTGGGCGGCAGTGTCATGTTCCGCCCGCCGTTCCGCTCTCCGCACCACACATCCTCGTACGCCGCGCTCATCGGCGGCGGCTCTTCGGGGATACGTCCCGGCGAAGCGACACTC